>NZ_JBNHEP010000116.1:0-27863 GCF_050015995.1 Dapis brunnea BLCC-M229
GATTTTAGTCACTCGCATGTTCTCTTAATACTTATTTTACAAACAGTCTCTTATTATTACTGTTATTGGTGGTTTGGGGAGTTTGCCAGGTGCATTAGTAGGGGCATTATTGTTAGGTTTAGTTAATGCTTTTGGCATTTTAATTGCACCGAGAGCGCAAGTAGCTTTTCCATTTATTTTGATGGCAATTACATTATTATTTAGACCCCAAGGATTATTTGGAAAAATTCAACGTTAATATTAAGAAGGAAGAAGGAAGAAGGAAGAAGGAAGAAGGAAAAAGTCGATCCACCTCTAAAAACCCTAATCAATTGTAAAAATTGTTTAGAGGTAGGGTCTCCGAAATTCTCTCCTAAAATCTTAGTAGGGCTTTAGCCCGAATATACAGCGCTTTCCGTTTTTATGAGGTACACCCATCGCGGGCAAGATGCCCGCACTACAATATTTTGATCATTGACCCTGTACATCATTACTCCGAAATTTGCTGTAGATATTTTACCGAATAATTAAGGTTTAAAGCCTCTCCTTTAAAGGATAAAAAGGATAAAAAAGAAAAAATTTTCATGATTAGTCAATCCTCTTCTTTTCAAGGAGAGGTAATAATTAATAATTAATAATTAATAATTAATAATTAATTGTTGAAGGGCTAAAGCCCTACTACAAACTTGGTTATTAGATTTATTATAGATAACAAAAAAATGAGCGATCGCCTTAAACTAATTACACTATTGCTGACAATAATATTTCTCCTATTAATGCCACTATTTCTATCACCATTTAACCTGGTATTATTGACAGAAATATTATTAATGGCTCTGTTTGCCCTCAGCTTTAATCTTCTGTTTGGTTATGGCGGATTATTAAGTTTTGGTCATGCTGCCTACTTTGCCACCGGAGCTTATGTTTCTGCATATTTAATTAAAGTATCTGTACCGATAATTTTAGCCATACCTATTGCAGTTATTGCTGCATTTTTAGTCGCTATAATTATTGGTTATTTCAGCGTGCGAGTAGATAAAATTTACTTTGCCATGTTAACCCTCGCCTTCGGAATGATGATTTATACCATCCTCTTCCAATGGCGAGAAGTCACAGGAGGTAGTGACGGTATCACCGGAGTAGTAGCAACAGACTTAGGAATTCCCGGTTTACCTATCAAAATATTAGGATTTGCTAATTATTATTACCTCACAGTCATAATAGTAGCGATCGCCACCTACATCCTCTGGCGCATCACCCATAGTCCCTTTGGGGAAATTTTGCAAGCTAGTCGAGAAAACCCAGTGCGTTTGGAGTTTGTCGGAGTTGATATTCGTCGTCTGCGGTGGATGGCATTTGCTCTTGCAGGGGGTATCGCTGGATTAGCTGGTGCTTTGTGGTCGCCATTTCAACGGGTAGCAAATCCCGAAATTGCTCATTGGAGTTTTAGTGCTATTCCCGTATTGATGACAATATTAGGTGGTGCTTCTAGATTTGCTGGTCCGATAGTAGGAGCTACTGTTTTCCTATTATTGGAACATTGGGTGCAGTCTTACCAACGAAATATTTGGGAGTGGTTGGCAACGTTGCCGATGTTTTCCTCACAACTGGCGCAACAGCAAATAGATTTATGGAATTTATTATTAGGTTTACTTTTGGTAGTTCTGATTTTAGGGTTTCGAGGAGGTTTGTTAGAGAAAGTAGTAGGGACACAACATAAATCAAATCTAGATAATTAAGTAGTGCTATATCAAGTTTGAATATAAAATCAAACCTAAAACTAGGGAAGAATTGGAAACTGCAATTTCTCAACAAACCCACGGGCGAAGCATTTCTCTAGTAAATATGTCAGTTGATGATGCAATTTGTCGTATAAATGCTCCGCCCCTAAAGATACATCTGCAAATATTGAGATGTACCCTTTGAATTCCTGTTGTTAAACGACGTCACGGATAATTACCAGCGAGCTGTATAGGTACAGTTTGTTGCCAGTTCCCGGATCGGTATGTTTACCACTCAGGTAGTCGTAGGTCACAATAATTTCCTGATGAGAGTCATTAGCACTATATTGTGTAACTTTATGGTCGCCGGAATTACTGGAGTAATAGTTGGAATAACTGGAAGGTTCACTGGTTGACGCATAGAGAGAGTTGTCTCCGGAAAAAGGCACATCAAACAGACAGGAGAAGGTTTTAACTAATTTCTGCGTTTTGGGATCGAATAGTTTAAAACGCATGGTGTAGCCCAGACCATGGAACTCGGAGTCACTCTGATAACGAAACGCAACCCCGTTATACCATTCTCCTAGATCGATTCCGCCAGGACCTTTACGATCGACCTTGGCCAGAACATTCTGAGTGGGCAAATTATGATACTCACCTTCGTCTTTATAAGGGAAATCAAGCTGGATGTCATAACTAGTCAGATTATAGAAATAAACATTCTGATAAGATTCGTGCAAGACATAATCAATAATCAGCATCAACGTCACAATAATAATCACAGCGAAGACGGTGTGTTTAAGAGTTCTGTAAGTTATATTTTCAAAAGTTTCAGTCCAGGCGTCTCCCGCTGCGACTCGGCCTGCAGCCACAGCAGCCCCGAATTCTTCGCCTTCAGTCAGCGAACCGATCAACCGAGCTATAAAACGATAAACTGCCCTCATTGGCCCTATTATTACCGCCCAAAGGGTCTCAAAAACAGCACTACTGAGATTCTTCAAGACATCGTCAAAAGCATCAAGTCCAATCTCAGCAATTACTCCGGCAATTGCAGTTTTCATGAGACTATCCCCTAAAACAAAAATACCAAGATTGATCCAGGTATCGTTGTTTTGACCGGTTCCAAAGTTCATGGGTACATCCATGTGGATGAAATACTTGATGCCATCAATGGTAATGTAGGTTTGTTTAGGCTTGATCTTGTATTCTTTTGCCTTTTGTTGGATTTCCTCCTCGCTATTTACTTCGGTGAGCGTAATGGTGCTCAGAATATCGACTTGAGAAATATAAAAATTAAAGTCCTGATTATCTATCGTCCTATCCATTACCCAGGCAGTATCACCATTTGGCTGAACTACCTCCTGCAAATCATCAAAACCAATCTTGGAAAATTCGCGCATAAATTTTCCCATACGATAGTTTTGAGTATTCAGATTAATGGTGGTTTTACTGTCTATCCGCTTTTTACCAGTTATCGGGTTGACCATACCATCTGGTGCAAACTGAGACTGGGGATTCTCAAAACGAACACCTTTGGCGACGTCTTTGTCAGTTAACGTATTAATATTTAACGTTGTTACATTCTCCTGCATAGATCTCTAATCAATCATGAAATTGGTATTACATTGACCAATATAAGTTCCGTAAAACCCTAGAATCTTGTAGATTTCTCCGATTTTTTGAAGATTCTTACTGTGTTAGTAAAAATTTTTTTGGGGTAACGCCGATGGCCTTTTTAAAGTGACGAGTCAAATGGCTTTGATCTGCAAATCCAACCTTATGAGCAATTTCTGCCAGTGTTAATTTATTTTTGAGTAATAATTGTTTGGCTTTCGCAACACGTTGTCCAATTACATATTGATGGGGTGTGATGCCGATAGATTTTTTAAACTGAGTAGCGAAGTAGTTAGGGCTAACTTTGGCGATCGTGGCTAATTCAGTTAGAGTCAAATCTTGGTGTAAATTAGCTTGAATATAGTCTATAACTTGATTTAATATAGTTTTGGAGAAACTGCCTGGTGAAATTTGGATGAGTTTTTGAACGCAATAATTTCGTAGTAAATGAATATAGAAGGTTTGTAATAAGGAGTCAATATATAATTGACCGCATAAACCAGAGTTGAATAATTCTTGTTGTAAAACCTGAAAAATACCAGATATGAGGGGGTCGAAATCGGCAAAATGTGGCAATAACTCGACAGTATCACCTTTAACTATGTCATTTAATTTCTGCTTGAGAACAATAGGATCTAAATCTATTGATAAATAAGAAATAGTTTGATTCCAGTTGAAATAATGTTCTATTTCAGCAGGCATAACAACTACATTTTGTTGTTTTGTTTGTCGTTTCTGAATTTTTCTTGTTGTATTTTCTTCAGAATAAGTATCTGGAGAGACATGAGTATATATGTTAACACTATGTATCCGAAAAGTATTGTACAACATTTCCCATGGTAAGTGGCGATAATGCCGTAGATATATTCCTTCTGATAAATTGCTAGCCTGTAAAATTTTTATACCAAAGACACCCATTTGTTCTTGATTGCTGAAGTCAATATCGTATGGTATTTTTTTAGAAAAAGTCATAAGTAATTAACAATTAATAATTAACAATTAACAATTAAGAGATTGTTTGTAAAGGAAATATAAAAAGGAGATAGGGAACAGGGAACAGGGAACAGGGAACAGGGAACAGGGAATAGGGAATAGGGAATAGGGAATAAGGAGGAAGAAATCAAGACAAATATTTGTCGCTTAAAAATCTAGGAATATATGTACTGAATACTTCTCTACCTACCAAATTTCAATCTCTTGAAGTATTACCGCTTTTAGATTTTAGTCACTCGCATGTTCTCTTAATACTTATTTTACAAACAGTCTCTAAGTACCGACACGCAATTAATGGTCGTTTTTGTCCAATACTGCCCTTTAACCGTTTATTCACAGTCAAATGAAATGCTGTAATATTATATCAACTATACCCAACTCGTTGCGACTGGAAGATAGTGGAAGGAAGTAATCTCAATAGTTTTGATAATTTTTTTTATTCTTCTTAATTCCCTGTTACCGAAAAATTTTGGTTTAAAGCCTCCCCTTTTAAGGGGATAATAAATAAAAATTTTCATGATTAGTCAATCCTCTTCTTTTCAAGGAGGGGTAATTATTAATTATTCATTATTAATTATTAATTATTGAACTATCTCCTGTTTATATTTCCTGATACATTCAATCTCTTAAGAATTACTAAGTTAAATTTAGGTCAAATTACCCAAAGTAGGAGTTTAGGGAATAGCAAAAAATAAACTATCCAATTTTTGCACTAAACCTGTTTGTTTGGCTGCCTCTATTCCCTACTCCCTAAATTACAGGGTAATTGTATATTTTTTGATTTGGAAGTCCCTTAGTGACCGAAGAAATAAGGTCTCAAACCTCCCCTTTCAAGAGGATAAAAAGCGGTCGAGAGATGGCGAGGTCTCCTCACAATATCTAATCTCCCCTTGAGAAGAAAATTTTCCATTTCAAGCCTCGTGCGTAAGCTGGAGGTACTGCTGATAACTGATAACTGAAATGACCAAACCTCCACAGAGGATTAACAAGAATTTCCAGAAACCGAGTTTTTCCAAAAAATCCGGTTTCTTAATTCCAAGTTTGAAAAGATTAAATCCTATTCTAATTCCCATTTTGATAACCCAATCAATTCAACAGCTAACTGGGCAAATACTTACATCAAATCATTATTTTTTGCTGCAATAACTAAAAGTTGAGAGTTAGCCAGTGGCAAGTAATCAAGACTGTACTTCAACGGTTTATTCATAAAACCTCTTGCAAAATTTTTAATTAAACCAATTCAAGAAGTCTAATCGACAATTTTATCCCCCCTATTCCCTATTCCCTATTCCCTATTCCCTGACTTCTGCAAGAAGTCTATAGTCAAATACAAATGTTATAATAACATATTAGTCTAAAAGAATCTGACTTCTTGTCATTTATGGGTTGAAATTATACCACAATAAATATGAGTATTAAAAAAAATCCCAAAAATTCTCGTAACCGTCAAATTGGAAGTGCCTTATTAATTTTGGCAGGTCTGTTATTAACAGTATACGCATTCATACCGTCACGTCGCAAACCCCCTCGCGTTCCTTATAGTGTATTTATTCAACAAGTAGAAAATGGACAAGTAGTAGGAGTGCAAATAGATAACGAACAAATTTTATATCGTCTCAAAGGAGAAGAAGATAAACCCGGACCTTTACTTGCCACTACTACAATAAATGATCCTCAATTACTTAAACGTTTAGAAAATAATAAAGTTATATTTCAAGCAGCACCCCCTCAAAGTCGTTGGTTTGGTATTCTATTAAATTGGGTAATTCCACCTATTATATTAGTAGCAGCATTTCAGTTTTTTATGAATCGCGGACCTCAAGGTTCTCTGTCAATGAGCAAGAGTAAAGCTAAAGTTTATGTAGAAGGAGAATCAGAAAAAATAACCTTTGCTGATATCGCTGGAGTCGAAGAAGCTAAGACAGAATTAACCGAAATTGTAGACTTCTTAAAATCACCAAAACGCTTCACTGAAATTGGTGCCAGAATACCCAAAGGTTTGTTATTAGTCGGACCTCCTGGAACAGGTAAAACTTTATTAGCAAAAGCAGTCGCCGGAGAAGCAGGAGTAGCATTTTTTAGTATTTCTGGTTCTGAATTTGTAGAACTATTTGTTGGTACTGGTGCTGCTAGAGTTCGCGATTTATTTGAACAGGCAAAAAAGAAAGCTCCTTGCATTATTTTTATTGATGAAATAGACGCAATTGGTAAGTCGAGAACCAGTGGAAATTTCCACAGTGGCGGTAATGATGAACGGGAACAAACCCTGAATCAACTGTTAACTGAAATGGATGGTTTTGGCGCGGGAGATTTAACAGTTATTGTTTTAGCAGCGACTAACAGACCTGAAGCTTTAGATGCCGCTTTATTACGTCCGGGAAGATTCGACCGACAGGTATTAGTAGACCGCCCAGACTTGGTAGGTCGGGAAGCAATTTTAAATATTTATGGCAAAAAAGTTAAGTTAGGAGAAGATGTTGACTTGCATAAAATAGCAACCAGAACTCCTGGTTTTGGAGGAGCAGATTTGGCTAATCTTGTGAATGAAGCTGCTTTATTAGCTGCTAGAAATAAACGAGAAACTGTCGCACAAATAGACTTTGCTGAAGCTATTGAAAGAGTGGTTGCTGGTTTGGAAAAAAGAAGTCGAGTTTTGAGCGATCGCGAAAAGAAAATAGTAGCTTATCACGAAGTTGGTCATGCTTTAGTTGGTGCATTAATGCCTGGTAGTGGCAAGGTCGAAAAAATTTCAATTGTACCAAGAGGAATGGCAGCTTTAGGATATACTTTGCAGTTACCAACTGAGGATAGATTTTTAAGAGATGAAGAGGAAATTCGGGGGCAAATTGCCACCTTTTTAGGAGGTCGTGCTGCGGAGGAAATTGTATTTGGAAATATTACGACTGGAGCTTCAGGAGACTTACAAAAAGCCACCGATTTTGCCGAACAAATGGTAACAACTTATGGTATGAGTAAAGTATTAGGACCTTTAGCTTATGAACGGCGTAGTCAAGGTGGATTTTTAAGTAATGAAGGAGTTAATCCCCGTCGTTTAGTTAGTGAAAAAACTGCTGAAGCAATAGATAATGAAGTCAAAGAAATTGTAGAAAAAGCTCATCAGCAAGCATTAGATATTTTGAATCATAATCGTTATTTGTTAGAAAATCTTTCTCAGCAGATTTTAGAAAAAGAAGTGATAGAAGGAGAAGACTTATATGAGTTCTTAAAAGAAGTGCGATCGCCTTGGGAGAAAAATGTTAACTAGCTATTAGCTATCAGCTTTTTGAACTTGGGTTATAATTCTTGGTTTCTATAAACTATATCGTTTAGGAGGAAGTTTAAATCGCCTTCTAAACATAAAAAAAACGGTATTAGTTGTGATAATTTTATTCTCCTTAAAATTTATAAAAATCATAATTACTCACCAGCTTTTTGCTTGAGCAAACTGATTAAATTATCAGATAACCACAAACCTGCATCAAGCAAAGCTTGAATTCTGGGAGATACTACAGGAATAATTCCTCGTTGTTTGGCTAATATTAGTATTCCACCTGTTCCAATAGTAATAATACCAAAAGTACGAGCGCAACGACGCGCTGCCCTATCATCAATAATAACTGCAAAATTAGGAGTATTAAGAGCTAGACTTAATACTTCTGATTCTCCTATTCCTAAATCCCAAGCTGCTATTTCAGGAATAATATTTACTTCCTGTTTCTGTGCCCAATTTACAGTAGGTAACTGTTGAGATGGTACATCATTCTTACCTTCTACTATAACTTCATTCCAAACTCCTTCTGGAATCAAAATATCAGTAAAAAGCTGAGGTAATAAATCAGCTTGCTGACTTTTAAATAAAGCAATGAGTGGAGAAGAGTTAATAATAACTTGCTTAATCAACATCTTCCATTTCTTCAACTAATTCTGACTCATAGTATTGGATAAAATCTACGCGGTAACGAGATAAAGCACTGATAAATTCTGAACGAGTCAAACCAGCTATTTCTGCTGCTTTACCTTGAGATATTTCCCCAAGTTCGTACCATTTAATTGCTGCTGCAATACGCATTTCTCGGACAAATTCATCCGGTGTTTTGCGAAGAGCAGAAAATACCGTTGTTGGTAATTGAATAGGAATTGTTGTGTTCATATTTTTGGTGAAATTTGAGTAAGTTATACCAATTTATTAAAGCTCTGAAAGAATTCAATCTGGACTTCTTAACCCTGGACTAATACTGGAATAAATATGGGCTTAAATAATTTCGGACTGAATTCAAGAGAGTTTGTGATTGAAATCACTGCTAGATGAAAAGTGAGGTAGATATCATAACGGTTGGGTGTTGCCTAATTCTACTATCAAAATCAGCCGGGACATGAGAGTAATTAAAATTACTTTTCAATAAAAAAGATTTATGGTATTTGTCCCACAGAATTCTGTAAAAAAAAGTTTTCCAGAGTGCATAACTGACTAAAACACAGAAATATGTGTTCTACAGAATGGGTTAATTACATTTTGCTTAACCAATTTGGGGTTGATAGTAAAGAGTTTTAACCTATTGAACTTAATTCAGGAGAATAATTGAAGGGATTAGTCCCATAGTATCCTGCAAAAAAGTTCTGAAGACTGCATAAGTGTCTTAAACATAGAAATATATATTCTACAGGATGGGTTGATTAAAGTCCCGTTAATTAATTTCGGAGCTTTAAAGTAAATAGTTTTAACCCGTCAAATGTTAACGTTGAACTCAAGTCAGGAGAATTATTAATGGCCAGAAATTCTAAAAGACTAGACAAGTCCAAAAATTATAAAAATATTAACAATAACAACCACAACCAACTGCTAGAGTTAGATTTAGATGAACTCGAATATATTGTAGGTGGAGCACCTCGTGATGATAAGAATCGGCGTGTACCACCACCTCCACCATCATTGGAAGAACCAGATTCATAAGAGTAAAAATTTTTAGCCCTTAGTTTGTATATTGTGGGGGATGGTAGTAATCCTAGTAATTCGGCGTGTACCACCACCTCCACCATCATTGGAAGATCCACTGAACTTAAGGGTAAAAAATTTGTAGCCCTTAGTTTGTATATTGTGGGGGATGGTAGTGATCCTAGTAATGAGGTAAATATTATACTTATTCTACTATAAAAATCAGCCGGGACATGAGAGTGTTTAAAATCACTTCTCGATGAAAAAGATTCATAGTATTTGTCCCATAGAATTCTGCAAAAAAAGTTTTCAAGGCTGCATAACTAACTAAAACACAGAAATATTTGTTCTAGAGGATGGGTTAATTAAAGTTACGTTAATGAATGAATGAATGAGGAGCTTAAAGTAAATAGTTTTAACCCGTCAAATGTCAACATTGAACTTAGGTCAGGAGAATTATTAATGGCTAAAAATTCTAAAAGACTAGACAAATCTAAAAATTGTAATAAAATCAATCACACTAATGAGAACCAATTGGTGGAGTTGGAACTTGATGAACTTGAATTCGTTGTGGGGGGAAATGACCCACAAGATCAAGCAAATGGAGATGACAACCGACCAAATTATTCACCTCCACCTAGCAGAGAAATTAACTAAAAAATAAATAGGCAATTTTAACTAGCTATTTATTTTTTAGGATTAAAATTGTTTTAACTTATCAAATGTCAAGGTTAGTCAGGAAAATTATGAAACTTACTAATCCTAAAAAATCACATCAGTCAAAAAATCCTAAAAGTATCAATTTGTTGGAGTTACAATTAGACGAACTCGAAAATATTGTAGGTGGAGCACCTCTTTGTGATGATCCGAATCGGCGTGTACCGCCACCTCCACCATCATTGGCAGACCCCAACTAAATCGTTCTAACTCATCAAATATCAACATTGAACTTAATTCAGGAGAATTATAATGGCCAAAAATTCTCAAAGACTAGACAAGTCCAAAAATTCTAAGAGTATCAATCACATCAAGGAAAACAAATTACTGGAGTTAGAATTAGATGAACTCGAAAGTATTGTAGGGGGTATTCCCAATCGGATTCCACCCCGGCCTCCACCAAATTTAGAAAGTTAAAAATTTGTAGCCCTTGTCTAATTTTATAGTATTGTAGATTTGCCTGTTGGAAATGACCGAAAAATGAAACATTTTTACAACTTTCAAATCTACACCATTTTAATCCTAACCTATTTGATATTAGGTTATTGTAGACTTTCCGTATCACCTGCCATCGCCCAACTCCAACCAGATATTACTTTGGGAAAAGATAACTCAGTTATTACACCTAACGTAAATATCAAAGGTATAGAAAGCGATCGCATAGATGGCGGTGCCCAACGTGGTGCAAATCTATTTCACAGTTTTCAAGAATTCAACATTCAAAGAGGAAGAGGAGTTTACTTTAGCAACCCCGATGGAGTTGTTAATATCCTGACTCGCATCACAGGAAATAACATCTCCAACATATTAGGAACCCTGGGTGTACTAGGAAATGCTAATCTATTTTTCATCAACCCGAATGGGATAATATTTGGAGCAGATGCCCAATTAGACATTGGGGGTTCCTTTTATGGATCAACAGCCGATAGTATATTATTTAAAAATGGATATGAGTTTTCCACTTCAGACCCCCAAGCACCGCCACTACTGAAAGTTAACCTTCCCATTGGATTGAGGTTGCCAGAAAATCCTGGAAGTATTCAGGTTGAAGGGCGAGCTCATAATTTGAGCTTCGATCCTGATACCTTTTCAAATATTCGAGAAAACAGGAATGTAGGATTGCAAGTTCCAACAGGTAAAACCTTAGCTCTAGTTGGAGGTGATATTTCCTTAAGAGGAGGAAATCTTACCTCAGAAAGCGGACACATTCAACTAGGAAGCATTCAGAGTGGAGTAGTTGGACTAACCTCTACTTCCAGTAGTCTCCATTATGGAGAAGTCTCAACATTTGGTAACATTCAACTATCTCAAGCTAGCTCTGTAGACGTGAGTGGAGCGGGTGCGGGAGAAACCCAAATCCAAGGCCGGGCAATTGAAGTGCAAGATGGTTCAATTATTTTAGGAAATACTTTGGGGTCAGAAGATGGGGGAACCTCAACCATTAGAGCATCAGAATTGATTAAAATAGAAGGAACAACACCTGATGGTCAGATTCTAAGCAGTATTGTAGCAGAGGTAGCTCCAGGAGCTACAGGTAAAGGTGGTAATTTGATAGTGGAGACAAAAAGCCTAGAATTGAGAGAACGAGGACAGATAGGTGTTAATACACTAGGTCAAGGAAAAGGAGGGAATTTAACTATCTCTGCTACTAATATAGAACTGATAGGGGTTTCTACTGATTCATTCGGTCGGGACACCAGTATCAATGCTATTGTAGAGTTTGGAGTAGTAGGAAATGCAGGTGATATTAGGATTGATACAGAAAGTTTACGCTTGTGGGATGGAGCCCAGATTGGTGTTGGTACATTTGGTCAGGGAAATGCAGGTAATTTAACCATCTCTGCTACTAATGTAGAACTTATAGGAACTTCTGCTGATGGTATGGTTGGTAGTAGCTTGTTTACTACAGTAGTGACACCGGAAGAGATAATAGAGGAATTAACAGAACCGGAAGTGAGAGAAAATGGAGGAAGTTTGAGCCTAGAAACAGAAAATTTAATAGTTCGAGATGGAGCACTGATCAGCACTGCTACCTTTGGTCAGGGAAATGCTGGGAATATTAATATATCTGCTACTAATGTAGAACTGACTGGAACTTCTTCTAATGGTCAATTTGTTAGTACCTTTTCCTCAGTAGCAGCATCAGAAGCGATAGGAAATGGAGGAAGTTTGAGGCTAGAAACAGAAAATTTAATAGTTCAAGACGGAGCGCAGATCGCCACTAGCACTTTTGGTCAGGGAAATGGAGGAGACCTAACTATCTCTGCTAAAAAAATAGAAATGATTGGGACTACTGCCGATGGTCAAGTTCCTAGTGGTTTATTTGCTTCAGTTCAGAAAACAGGGGAAGGAAATGGAGGAAGTATAAATATCAAGACAGAAAATTTACGAGTTGAAGATGGAGCTAAAATTGGTGTAGATGTTTTTGGTCAAGGAAATGGAGGAGAGTTAACCATCTCTGCCACTAATATAGACCTAATGGGAATTGCTGCTGATGGTCAAAGAGTTAGTGAAATGACAGCAGCAGTACAAGAAGAAGCAATAGGCAATGGAAGAAACATAACACTCAACACAACAAACCTACAAATCCAAAACGGAGCGCGAATAACAGCCAGCACCTCTGGCCAAGGAAATGCAGGAGATATAACCATCTCAGCCAAAAACCTACAACTTACAGGAACCTCTGCTAACGGTACACCCAGCAGACTAACCGCAGAAGCAGACTCCACAGCAACAGGAGCAGGCGGAACCCTAACCATCAACACCGAAACCCTCAACCTCCGCAACCAAGCCGAAATCACAGTCAGTTCTGCCACCAAACAACGTGCAGGCAACCTAGTCATCAACAGCAACAACATCCTCATCTCAAACCAAGCCAGTCTCAATGCCGAAACCACAGCAGAACAAGGCAACATCACCATCAACAACAACAAAGACCTCATCCTCCGCAATAAAAGCAACATCACCACCAACGCCACCGGAGAAGCCACCGGAGGCAACATAGAAATCAACACCGAAAACCTAGTCGCCCAAGAAAACAGCGACATCTCAGCCAACGCCCAACAAGCATTCGGAGGCACCATCAACATCAGTGCAGCCGGCATATTCGGCACAGAATTCCGTCCCCAACAAACAAACCAAAGCGACATCACCGCCACCTCAGAACTCGGAGCATCATTCAGTGGAGAAGTCAACATCAACACCCCAGAAGTAGACCCCAGTGACGGACTCGTAGAATTTGACGACACCATCCCCGACATCTCCAACCTCATCGACCAAAACCCCTGCCGACAGGGACAAAGCAGCCAATTCACCATCACAGGACTTGGAGGTTTACCACCAAACCCCACAGACCCCCTCACCCCCAACACCCTCTGGCAAGACCCACAAACCACCACCACTCCAGGGCAAACCACCACCTCATCAGACCCAGAATTCATCGAAGCACAAGGTTGGATATCCACCCCCCAAGGCATTCAACTCATCACCAACCCCCACACCGCCACACCCGCACGCCCCTGGTTAATACCACCTGAATGCGAACAATTAGACACTCAACAACCACCACCCTATCTCCTCGCCAGCAGTAACGGAACCATTCCTACTAGGGGATCTAGACTAAAATTGTGGGAAAAACCTAACCCCCCAACCCCCTTCCCTACTAGGGAAGGGGGAGAAGACTTCGCCCCTCTCGGAGCAAGACAGAGGTCCGCGCAGAGGTCTCAATTGACTCAAATTTACCCACATTTTCCAGCTAGACGTCCCACTACCTCAACTTCTCAACCTTTGAAAGTAACAATTCAACAATTCAACTTTACTGGCAACACAAAATTCAGCAACCAAGAACTACAACAACAACTCACACCATACCTCAACCAACCCATCACCTTTGCCCAACTCATCGCAGCACGCACCGCCATCACACAATATTACACCCAAAACAACTACATCACATCAGGAGCATTCATCCCCACCCAAACCATATCCGACAACGGTACCATCACACTCCAAGTCGTAGAAGGAAAAGTCAGTGAAATCAACGTCAATATTCAAGGCAGATTAAATAATAATTATATCAAAAGTCGCCTCAAAAAAGCAACCACCGCTCCCCTCAACCAAGAAAAACTATTTTCTGCCCTACAACTATTACAACTAGACCCCAATATCAAAACCATATCCGCCGAACTCTCAGCAGGAGTCAGCCCAGATATAAGTATATTAGACGTCGAAGTTGTCACAGCAAATCCCTGGCAAATAGCAACCATCAGTAATAATGGTAGAGCACCAAGTGTGGGAACATTTCGGCGAGGAGTAGAAGTAGGTTATGGGAATATAACAGGAATGGGTGACAGTTTGAATACTCTCTACACCAACACCGATGGCAGCGATACGGTAGAAATATCTTATTCTCTTCCAGTCAACTCCAGTAATGGTCGTATCGAACTATTTTACCGTCGTCGAGATAATGAAGTCATAGAATCACCATTTGAAAGACTTGATATTGAATCTAATTCTAATACTTACGAATTATCATTTCGTCAACCAATAGTACAAACACCTTACCAAAACTTAAATTTGGGGTTATCTGCAACCAGGCGAGATAGTCAGACATCAATATTAGGAACAAACTTTCCATTATCGGAGGGAGCAGATGATAATGGAGAAACGAAATTATCAATTGTGCAGTTTTTCCAAGATTATCAACTACGGGGAGATAATCAGGTGTTGGCATTTAATTCTCAATTTAATGTGGGGTTGGGAATATTGGATGCAACGGTGAATAGTAATGAACCCGATAGTCGGTTTTTTTATTGGCGAGGTCAGGGACAATGGGTGCGAGAGTTGGCAGAAAATACATTGTTGGTGGTAGGAGCAGATGTACAGTTATCACCATCAGAGTTAGTGCCGTTAGAAAGGTTTGGTTTGGGGGGGTATAGGAGTGTGAGAGCTTATCGTCAGGATACTCGTTTGACGGATAATGGGGTGTTGGGGACGCTTGAGTTAAGGTTGCCGGTGCCGTGGATATCTGGGGAGAAGAGGTTATTTCAGGTAGTGCCGTTTATTGATGGGGGGGTGGCGTGGAATAGTGATGGAGAGGAGGTGGAGGGAAGGAATGGTTTGGCAGCAGTGGGGGTGGGGTTGCAGGTGAGTTTGTGGCAGAGGGTTCAGATGCGTTTGGATTATGGTATTCCGTTGGTGGATGTGGACTCAAGAGACAAGACTGCTCAGGAGGAGGGGTTTTATTTTTCTGTTTCTGCTTCTCCTTTTGATTTTTGAGGGGGTTTGGGTCCAATATGTAATTTAATGATAATTTTATATTGAGCAAGAACTTCCAGGATGTCATTGGGAGTGGAACAACTAATCCCCATTGGGTTAATACCATTTATTGATGAAGCTAGAGTTAATAAAATATATCAGTATAACAGTTATAATTAAGCTCGTAGTTGGGCTTTAGCCCTAAGATAAATATTTGATGGGCTAAAGCCCAACTACAAACAAAAACTTTATTATAACTAATAATTTGTGATGGAAATAGACTGAATATGAAAATAATAAAATTCCTTGCCATTACCCTATTAAGTTTCTTTTTCATCCTGGGAATTAATATTTTATCTCCCGTTTTAGCCCAATCTTCTGCTTCTAATTTAGTTCAACAAGGAATCCAATTATTACAACAAGGAAAGGCAGAAGTAGCATTAGAAATTTGGGAACAAGCAGAAGTTATTTATCGCAAAAATCAAAATAAAATTGGCATTATTGGCACTCAAATTAATCAAGCTCAAGCTTTAACGAGTTTGGGATTTTATCGACGTTCTTGTAATACTATGCTACAAGCATTTGGCAATGATTTAGAATGCGATAGCTTAACTACAAATGACCTAGACAATATTCTACCAAAGTTTCAAACATCAAATACTAATCTCAATTTTCAGGGGTTACAAAGCTTGGGAAATGGATTGCGGGCGATCGGTAAATTGGAGTTATCTAAACAGGTTTTAGAAGCAAGTTTGCCCTTGGCAGATTCTAACAATACTAAAGCTCAATTATTGCTTAATTTAGGTAATAATATCCTTTCTCAAGGCAAAGGTATTGCTAATATTAATCCGAGAAGAAGAAAAGAGGAAGAAGCACTTCAAACTCTAGTAGAGCAAGGTTTATCTAATTATCAAGAAGCTGCAACTATTTCTCCTGAAAAATTAGTTCAAATTCAGGCAACAATTAATCATCTCAGTTTGCTGCTCAAATTTAGACAATGGTCTAAAGAACCTCGCGATATTTGGCTGCAACCTTATATACAATTTCAGATTGATACTTTACCCCAAATTATTCAAACCTTAAATCAAATTAATCCTACTCCTGACTCAATTCAAGCAAGAATTAAATTAGTAGAAATTGTAATTGATTTTGACAATATATATGCTAAATCAACCTTAGCTCAAATTCAGACTTATTTGGCTGAAATTACTCGAGTTAACAAACTACTAAATCAGGCAATTCAGCAAGCAAAAATTATTAATAATTCTCGTTTAGAAGCTTATGGAATTGGCATACAAGGAAAATTGACTCAAAAGAATGGAGACTTGGAAAAGGCACTAAAATTGACAAATCAAGCATTAGCGATATCTCAAAAAGTATCTGCTTCTGATATTACTTATCAACTCCAAGAACAATTAGGAGATATTTTAATTCAGCAAGGAAACACCTCAGCAGCACTATTAGCTTACAAATCTGCTTTTAATACTCTGCAAGTTTTACGACGAAACTTGGTAGCTTTAAATAGAGATATTCAGTTCGACTTTCGCGCTAGCGTTGAACCTCTATATAGAAAATTGGTGGCATTACTACTGCAACCAGAAACAGACTCAACTCAACCAAGTTTGCCAAATCTCAAAGCTGCTCGTGAAGTGATTGAATCTCTACAATTGGCAGAATTGGATAACTTTTTCCAAGATGCTTGTGTGAATGCAGAGGATATTAATATTGATGAAATTGATGAAAATGCAGCGGTTATTTATCCAATTTTATTAGAGAATCAATTAAGTGTTATTCTTAAGTTGCCTGGTGTTGATAATTTTCGTTATGCTTCAGTAAGTGATAGCGACTTTGAAGCGAAATTTAAGGAAAACCTATTCTTGCTGCTAGTTTACATTAGAAGTCAAGAAGAAATTAGCGTTCAGTCAAATGCAAATCAACTTTATCAGTGGTTAATCAAACCATTTGAAAAAGACTTGGAAGTAAACATAGAACACGACACAAGTCAAATTAAAACCTTAGTTTTTGTCTTGGATGGTTTACTCAGAAATATCCCCATGTCAGTGTTGTATGATAGCGAACGGGAGCGATATCTGATTGAACGATACGCGATCGCTATTGCTCCAGGTTTGCAATTGATAGATCCCAAACCCTTATTAAAAGAGCAGCTACGAGTATTAACTGCGGGAACAGGTCAACAAGCACCAAGTTATGCAGTGGAAGGTTATGGTCCTTTACCTAATGTTGAACAGGAACTAGAAGCAATTCAAAAAACAATACCACAGTCTGAGCAATTAGCAGATGAAAATTTCACTAAAATTAATATTCAAGACAAAATTAATTCTGCCCCGTTTAGTATCGTCCATATTGCGACTCACGGACAGTTTAGCTCTAATCCTGATGATACCTTCATATTAGGATGGGATGAACGTATTAATGTTCGGGATTTAGATCGACTACTTCAGAGTGAGAATTTGCAGCGATCAGATCGAGCGATAGAATTATTAATTTTAAGTGCTTGTGAAACAGCACTGGGAGATACGCGAGCAGCATTGGGTTTAGCTGGAGTTTCTATTAGAGCTGGCGCTCGTAGTGTTGTAGGGAGTTTATGGAGGGTAAGTGATGCGTCTACGGCAGAATTAATGAAACAATTTTATCAACAATTATTGAAGTCTGATAGTTCACAACTGAAAAAAGCAGAAGCACTGCGTCAGGTTCAAATGAGATTTATTAAGGGAGAAATTGAACCGAATTCAAATTACAATATACCTTATCATTGGTCATCATTTATTCTTGTTGGTAATTGGTTGTAATTAAACAATTGTATTAAATGCAGATGATATATAAAGTCTTACAGCTCATTCCAGCTTGATGAATTACAGTAGCACTAGCTTTTTAAATAGTTTTTGAAGTATAGAATTAAGTTTTCATTCTTTTTGACAAAATCTAATATAAACACCGTACAAAACGTGCATGGAATAGACTGTATAATTGGAAAAAATCTTCTACTTATTTTACTTATAATTCTTTTACTTATAATTCTTTTACTGATACTTCTAATTGGTCTACTAATTCTTTTAGTTCTAATTGTTCATGGGAGAAGAAGCTTTCTGATTCTTGATCAAGTGAATTTTCTTCTTCCGATAAGAAGCTTTCTACTTCGTCCAATAATTCATCTAATTCTTCTAAAATTATTGTTCTTTGTTTCGGTAAACTATTTGTTTGCCTGGGAAATTGTTCTACTTCTGATTGTTCAGAAGAAAACAAGCTTTCTGATTCTTCTTCGCCAACCTGACCAGGTTTAGTCTGCTTTTCTAAGGGAAACTTATCCGACACAAATGTTTTCAGTTCCACATCAGTGAATTTCTTGAATGAGGAGTTCCAAGTTTGCTTGTTAATTTGTTTTTTGTCTGTTGTTGTAATTGCAATGATTTGGTTTTTCATGGTTTTTGGTTTCCTGTGTTTGAACTAATTGTTTTAATTATTACCCTTTTTTTTGGTGATAGTTGTGATTTGTAAGGAAAATTACGGTGATATTTCGGTTGTGTTTGAGTGATTTGGATACCATAGCACAATAAACTAAATCAGTGCCTTGGTGTGATGATCGTCACTATCTTATATGAAATACGCTAATGTTTGCTAACAAAGATTTATAGGGAGATTGGGGGATGGGGAGAGAGGGAGATTCATTAAGTAGTACAATTTTTTGTATTTCATATTAACTCCTGACTTCTGTCTCCTGACTCCTTCTTCACAGTATTTCTGTTCAGCAATTTTTGACAAAAAAAGTAGGGATAGACTAATGTAATACCAATTACCATGGATTAACGCTATACTTCAGCTATACTTAAACACCTCAATAGTTACCAAGATTTTTTGTCTTTTTTTGACAATTATTAGTCGGTATTTTATATATTTTTCCTACTTTTTATTTCTCCCGTACGGACGTTGCATAACAAAAATGCGTTTCATGTCGCGCAGCGTTAACGAAGTTGTGCGTTAGCTAAACGTCCGTACTACTCCCCACACTTCCCCACATTTGGCAGATATAGCATTCTTTTTGAAAAATGGTATAACATCCCTACTCTCAACTTTCACAGTATTTCTGTTCAGTAATTTTTGACAAAAAAAGTAGGGATAGACTAATGTAGCATCCCTACTCTCAACAAAATTAAAATTTTCAGCCAAGGTAAAACCTAATTACTAAATTTAGATTGCCATCCTATTTAAACACACCAGAAACAGATAATACTTCAGACTCAGGAATTCTGGGTAAGAAAGGTCGTTCAGCAAACAGTTGAGGATTAGCCTTAGCAAAAGTGTATGATTGACGTACCTGAGTATTTACTGCCACTGTCTTCGCATCATACACCCGAGTTGCCATCTTAGGATATAAACCAATTCCGATAATCAAAGCTAGGAAACAAGCAGCGATCGCCACTTCTCTTGGTTTAGCATCTGTATAAACAGCTTTCGCAGGTAACACACAGTTAGTACCAAAGCAAACTGCCTCATCTAGAATTTCATTTTCATAAGGAGTATCTTTGAGGATACAAGCTGGTGCTTGACCAGTGCTGTAGAACATTTGACGCAACATGGAGAGTAGATAGATAGGAGTCAATATCAGACCAACTGCTGCTAAGAATACTGTCACTGTACGGAAAGTAGAGCTGTAAACATCGCTGCTAGTCACACCAACAAATACCATCAGTTCGCTGGCAAAACCACTCATTCCAGGAAGAGCTAAGGATGCCATTGCACTAATTGTAAATAGAGCAAATACTTTTGGCATCACTTGACCGAGACCACCCATTTCGTCTAATGACAAAGTGTGGAGGCGATCGTAAGTTACACCTGCGAGGAAGAACAATACTGCAGCAATTAAACCGTGAGAAATCATCTGTAGTAAAGCTCCACTTACTCCTAAGTCAGTAAAGGAAGCAATACCTAACAATACAAAACCCATGTGAGCAACAGAGGAGTAAGCCAAACGGCGCTTCATGTTAGATTGACCAAAAGAATTTAAGCCACCGTAAACGATATTAACAACACCTAGAATTGCCAGAACAGGAGCAAAGTAAACATGGGCATCAGAGAGCATTTCTAAGTTAAGGCGAATTAATCCATATCCACCCATTTTCAACAATACACCAGCAAGAATCATTGAGACAGGTGCAGAAGCTTCGCCGTGAGCATCAGGTAGCCATGTGTGTAGAGGGAAAACAGCTAACTTAACTCCAAAAGTAATTAATAATCCTGCGTAGATTAGAAGTTCAAAAGCTAGTGGATAATCTTTCAGACCTAGTTCCACCATGTCAAAGGTAATATTGCCGCCACCGTAGAGGGCCATTCCCAAAGCTGCCACCAGAATAAATATAGAAGCTGCTGCTGTGTAGAGCAAGAATTTTGTTGCAGCGTACCGACGCTTTTTACCACCCCAGATTGATATAAGTAGGTAGACAGGAACCAATTCTAGTTCCCACATAATGAACAGTAACATTATGTCTTGAGCAACAAACACTCCTATCTGGGCAGAGTACAAGACCAGCATCAAGAAATAAAAAAGACGTGGTTTGTAATCTACTTGCCACGCCGCGAATATTGATAGTGTTGTTACTAGGCCAGCTAAGAGTACCAGTGGCATAGATAGACCGTCTACTGATACTGCCCAACTTAAACCTATTTGAGGGAGCCAAGCATATTTTTCTACCAGTTGAAAACCAGAGTCACTGGCATTGTAGTTGTTCCAGAAGGCGTAGCACATTAAGGCAAAGTCTGCGATACCTACGCCAAGGGCATACCATCTCATGGTTTTTCCGTTTTTATCGGGTATGAGGGGTATAAGTAGGGCTGCCAGAAGGGGCAGTAGGACTATAGTGGTGAGCCAGGGAAATTGAGTTGCCATCATAACAGTGAGAACAAATACTTACCTTTGTTTTTTTTTCATATTACTAAATTTTGTAAACCTTTGTAAAGATGTTTGTAAATAAATCTAAATATGTATATTAAATGACAGTATAAGCTAAACTTATGATAAGCGGATTATCATTTTTTCTCACTTGGGCCTATAGCGCTACGCGGAAGTCATAAGTCATAAGTCATAAGTCATAAGTCATAAGTCATAAGTCAGGAGTTGTTTTTGTCACCGGAATTACAAGGTTTTTCATTTGGGTAGACAACAGTAGGGACGTTCGCATTTTTGTTATGCAACGTCCCTGCTGGATTATCATTTTTTTATGTGGTTCATTGACCTGAAAACTGATGCCCCTATTCGCGAATCGGCCCTACAGATGGTGTAGGATTTAATATTTTGCGTAATATCATGTCCGAATAATTAGCGATCAAAAAACTTTCTTATTTTGAGACTTTCTTTTTCCTCTCTTCCCTCCTGACTCCTGATTCCTGACTCCTGACTTCTCCCTCATTTATTTATAACTATTCAAGCGGACATGATATAATTTCCCCTACTGTTCATCCTCATAAAAACGATAAAAAATATACTTATTTTTAAAACCATGTCTATCTACAACATGATGAATTAAGCCACGGTCAATTAATAATTGACCAAGAGAAATTGCTTGATTTAAGTTAAGTTTTTGAGTTTCCATTAACCACTTTACTGCCTCAGAACCAACAAAACATTTTGAGTAGGTATCCCACCGATGTTGGCGGTCTTTAATTGATACTCCATTAAGACCGCGCATTTCCTCAACCAAGGTATCTATATCTATGTTTTTGTTTATTAGATCTTTGATAGAATCTTTAGTTAATACTTTTGCATCATCCTCTTCATCTATATCTAACTGAGAAACATTATTTTTCAACTTAAATTTAACACTATCAGGATAATAAGGTTCTACTTGAGGAGGAGAATTTTTCCGCATCCAAGTCTCAATCATTTGCTCTATTTTAGGGGATTTTAAATGCAAATCTCTTTGAGGGAAAGGAATTTCAATTTTATATCTTCGCAGACTTGCTTCAATGCGATAATTTAACTCACTTTTGAGTTGATATTGTTTCCGTGGTTCTCTAGTCCAAATCAATAAATCAAAATTTAGAGAACTATCACCAAATTCTTGAAACCAAAGTTGTGGGGAGGGATGTAATAATACTTCTGGATGACTTTTTGCTACTTCTAAAATAGCTTTCCTAACTAACTTAATATTAGAACCATAAGCAACACCTATTGGTATTTTCATCCGAGAAATAGGGTTGCCATGACTCCAATTTAAAACTTCATTTTCTAGAAATCGAGAGTTAGGAACAATTAAAGAAACTTTGTCTAAAGTCGTAATGTGAGTGCTACGTAAACCGATTTTTTCAACAATACCTACTAAATTTCCTACTTGAATAAAATCACCCAGTTGAATCGGTCGTTCAAAAACTAGAATAATACCACTTATAAAATTGTTAGCAATATTCTGGATACCAAAACCGATACCTACACCAAGAACACTAGCAATAATAGCCAAAGAACTAATATCGATATCCCAAAGTTGTAGGATAATTAGTATACCTAAAAAAATTAATCCATATTTAGTTAAGAAAATGATTGTATCTTGAACGCTTCGCTCTGCTCCTGTTAAACTAATAATTTTCGTTCTAAAGATATTAATAAAGTACCCAACTCCTTTCCACATTCCAATGGTTAATCCAGTTAAAACCACCACATCAATAATGGAAAGGCCTTTGTTGCCGAAAGGAAAAATATCAGAAGTAAAACTATCATCTAAAATCTTTAATAGTTCATCACGATAGCCACGAGTAAATGGTATTATATAGGTGAGATAAAGGATGATTCCTATTCCTACTATTACTCTGATAGAAATTGCCATTAATGGCAAAATTTTTGGTAAATAGTTGACAATGCGAGGATATTTTTCCTCACAAATTTTTTGGACTTGTAACTCAAGCCATCTTAAAAAGAACTCTAGAGCTAAACCTGCTACAATTAGTGCTAAAATTAAAAAAATACTGATTAATAATATTTTCAATAGATTGGGAGGCGGATTTTCTTTTTTTGCTGATTTAAAACTCTCTTCAATTTCATATTTCCAGATGATTGCTTGCTCTTCTCTGTTCATTCTTCTTTTGACATCTTCAGCAGTTACTGTAAGTAGATAGTTATTGTTAATAAGCAGAATTATCTGCTGGTTTTGCTTATCTATCTTTACCTCTATAGATTCACCTGAGCTGAAGATATTTTCTAATTTTGAACTGATGATTCCTGCTCGTTCAGTAGCGGTCAAATTTCCCCCATTATGACCTGCTACTTCAAACAATTCTTGACCATTCAATTCTACTGGAGCTGTTTCTAAATAATTATTATTGGCTTGTCCCCGGGCTGGTACTATGAAAAATAGTAAAGGTATTAAACAAGCAATGATTAATATTTTGAAAATTTGTCTTGTAGTTGTTTTTAGCCTTGTGGAAAGAATCAAGGAATTATTTTTTATGATAGGGCGAATACTAAGTTCGTCTCTTGCTACTTTTTTCAACTTTATCCACAAATATTCATGCCACATAGCCACCCTCTAAAACTTCCAATGAATGTTTAATTATCAACTATTTATTTATGTGGAAAAACTGATGCACTAAATTTGCTAATTTTTCAGCACTATCTTTTACTGTTATAATTTTTGATCCTACCATAAACTTTAAGATAATTAAGAAAAATGAAACTATTACTGAAGCAAACTCGCTCTATTATTTAGAAATCCGGGGGAATTATTAATAAGGGTTTAGTGTTTGGCGAAGTTGTAGAAAAAGCTGAGAGCTGACTGCTAATAGCTGAATGCTGATGAACAATTTAATGACTCAAAAATTTATGAACTAAATTTGCTAATTTTTGATGACTATTTTTTACAGCTAAACTTTCTGCTCCTACAGCCATTTTTTGTAACTTTTCTGATGATTTTAATAACTCCAAAACTTGAGTCTGGAGTTTTTCTACAGTCAATTCTGACTGAGTAAAAACTAAGGCAGCATTCTGACTAGAAAAAACCTTAGCATTATAAGCTTGATGATTATCCGCAGCATAAGGATAAGGAATTAAAATGGATGGTGTATGAGTAACTGCTAATTCTGTTAAACTACCCGCCCCCGCGCGACTAATTACCAAATCAGCCCGCTGAAATAAACCAGCCATATTATTATAAAATGTCATGGGAAAATACTGGGGATGTTCTACACTAAAAGCATCCGGATCGTTTTCCCCTGTTTGATGAATAATCCAAGCTCCAGTTTCTACCCATGCTGGAATACATTTTCTCACTAATTGGTTAACTGCTACTGCTCCTTGAGAACCTCCAACAACTGCAATGACAGGAACATTTTCTGGAATGGGTAAATCTAAGGATTGGGGAGACAAAAATTCTTCTCTCACAGGAGTACCCACATACACAGTATTCCTAGAAGGGAGATATTTTGCACCTTCCTCAAACCCTACTGCCACAACATTACATAAACGACTAAACCACCGCGTCACCTTCCCTGGCAAAACATTAGATTCGTGGAGTATAACTGGTAAACCCAGGGAACGAGCTGCAATAATTGCTGGAGCTGCTATATAGCCACCAGTAGTAAACAATCCTTTAAATTGGCCATCTTTAAGTATACGTCTTACTTGTAGAATAGATCCAATAAGTCTACTTAAAATCTTGAAAGTCCCCAGGCCCAATTTCTGCTGAAAGCCTTCAACTGATATAGTATGGAGAGGATACTGGGATGGTACTAACTTAGTTTCTAGACGGTCAGGAACTCCTAGCCATTCAATATGATAATCCTTTAATTGGTTAGCAGCGGCGATCGCTGGAAATAAATGTCCCCCAGTGCCACTTGCTGCGATTAACAGCTTAACAGGTTTATTGGTCAAGGTTTCTGTCTCCCTGGTATAACAACAAATTAAGTCAAAAGTTAAAAGTTAAAAGCGAGATAAATTGAGAATTTCTGTATTGTAATTTATTTGACCAGAAAATAAGGTCAATAGCTTCCTCTTGAAAGGGGATAAAAAGCAGTCGTTTAGCTAACGCATAACGCGCGTTAACGCTCCGCAAATATGTCGCTAAGGGGACCGTAGGGTGGGATGGCGTTTCCCGGAGCGACTCTGCAAGAGCGGGAAACCTCGCCATATCCAATCCACTAAGAGAAAGAAAATTCAGTATTTCAAGTCTTCCTATTGCACGAGATACTGTTAACTGTTTTGCTATCCAGCATGTTTGCGGAGTATTCCGTCAGGAAAAAACGCAGTTACGACTTAGGATACTAACTGATAACTAAAATGAGTTTTACAAGAGGTCTAATATCTCATTATTGTTCATTACAGTAGTAACATTGGGCAAAAATTCAACTAATGGCCATAGAACTTGGTTCTAATCACCAGAAAATTTTCAACCAACAACTTTTATAGGTTAAAAATGATTATTTCTCAAATCCCATTTCGTCCGCAAAGCAAATTTTTAATGAAATTAAAGCAATTATCAACAACATTATCTAGTTCATTATTACTGGGTTTAACTGTTTTTTCAGGAATAGTTTTATTCCCTAATTTGACTTTCGCTCAAGGTAGGTATCAAACACCTGAAGAACTGACAGATCTATTGAAAAAAATTGATAGAGCTGCTAGTCGTCAAGACTTAGAAGATGTCATGGATTTTTATAGTAATGATTTTACTAATTCTGATGGTTTAAATCGGGAAAGTTTAGAAGCAGCTTTAGCTAATTTTTGGCAACTCTATAAATCAGTTAGATATCGGACAAAAGTTAAATCTTGGGAAACCGATGGTGATGCCATTGTGGCAGAAACTATCACCTATATTACTGGTGTCCAAGAAATGAAAGATAGAGATATAACTTTAAAGTCTACTATTACTTCTAAACAGCGCTATGAAAATGAAAAAATTGTTGAACAAGAAATTTTAGCCGAGCGTAATCAGCTAACATCAGGAAAAAAACCACCTATTGTTAACGTGAATTTGCCAGTAGAAGTACAAGTAGGTGAAAAGTATAATTATGATGTGATTGTTGAAGAGCCTTTGGGCGCACAAATTATGTTGGGAACTGCTTTTGGAGAACCAATTAATGAAAATTCTTATAATTTTGAACCGACTAATTTTAAATTAGAAGTATTGTCTTCTGGCGGAATTTTTAAAATTGGTGAGGCTCGAGAAAATTCTGAGGATCAATGGTTGTCAGCAGTTTTAATGCGAAAAGGAGGTATTACTATTAGTACCTATCGTTTACGAGTTATTGTGGAGGGAACAGAAAAAAATTAATAATTAATAATTAATAATTAATAATTACCTCTTCTTCAAAATTAGAGCATTGGATCAAAAGATTTTTTTCTTTTTTATCCCTGTAGGATAAAATTCATTAACACAGCTAATAAGAGGCTTGGAATTTTCTGCAAAAATTAAATTTTTAAATTTTAAATGTTTGCTGTGAGTGAAAATGTGGCACGGCTTAATCTTCCTATTTTTGATTTTGACTATTGCTAAAAGCCTGATAAATATCTACCTCATCAAGTTATAATCTGCTGTAAAAATTTAGAAAAAACAAGAAAAATTTATAATAGTAAAAATGATTTCTGTTGAAGAAAAAATAGTTTTAATTACAGGTGCAAGTAGTGGTATTGGAGAATCTTGTGGAAAGATATTTGCTGAATCGGGAGCTAAATTAATTTTAATTGCTCGTCGCCAAGAAAAACTAGAAAAATTTGCTGAAGAATTAACTAAAAAATTTCAGAGTAAAGTTTATTTATTACAGTTAGATGTACGCGATCGCCTAGCAGTTGAATCAGCAATAAATTCTTTACCCGAATCTTGGAAAGATATTGATATTTTGATTAATAATGCTGGTTTAAGTCGCGGTTTAGATAAACTCCATCTCGGCGACTTCAACGATTGGGAAGAAATGATAGATACTAATATTAAAGGATTACTATATATGACTCGTTATATAGTGCCAGGAATGGTTAGTCGAGGTCAAGGCCATGTAGTTAATATTGGTTCTATTGCTGGTCGTGGGGCATATCCTGGAGGTAATGTTTATTGTGCTTCTAAAGCTGCTGTTAGGGCAATTTCTGAGGGTTTAAAACAGGACTTATTAGGAACTCCCATCCGAGTAACTGAAATTCAACCAGGTTTAGTAGAAACAGAATTTAGTGAAGTTAGGTTTCATGGAGATACAGAAAAGGCTAAGAATGTTTACAAAGACTTGACACCTTTAACAGGAGATGATATAGCAGACTTAGTATTTTTCTGTGTCACGCGATCGCCCCATGTCAATATCAGTGAACTATTGGTAGTTCCCACAGATCAGGCTAATGCAACAATGGTTCATCGACATAATACGAGCAAAATAAAACAGGAAAATTAAATTGATTATTTCCGCAAAACAGGGAGTAGGGATTAGGGAGTAGGGGGAAAGAATTAATGATTTTTGGGTATGGGATTGATTTGATTTTTAATTATCACGCCTATGTCTATTGATTATTTCCGGAGTTAATAGATAAATATGGGAAACAGAAAAGGTAGATGCACCCTGATGATATTACCTCCGCTGTTATTGGTGGGGGTTTTTTTTACTCCCAAATAAAACAGGAAAATTAAATTGATTATTTCCGGAGTTAATAGATAAATATGGGAAAAAGAAAA
>NZ_JBNHEP010000117.1:0-10863 GCF_050015995.1 Dapis brunnea BLCC-M229
ACTAAGACGTTGCAGTTGGACTAATTTTCCATCAATCTCTCAGAGCTGAATTTGAAATTTCTATCTATAACTTTCAGTCAGATAACTAAGACGTTGCAGTTGGACTAATTTTCCATCAATCTCTCAGAGCTGAATCTGAAATTTCGAGCTATAAACTTGAAAGTCAAATAACTAAGACGTTGTAGTTGGATTAATTTTTTATCCATATCTCAGACTCGAATCTGAAATTTCGAGCTATAACTTGAAAGTCAAATAACTAAGACGTTGCAGTTAGACTAATTTTCCATCAATCTCTCAGACCAGAATCTGAAATTTCTATCTATAAACTTACAAAATCTCAGGTCGGAATCTGAGATTTCTATCTATAATTCAAGTCAAATAACTAAGACGTTGCAGTTGGACTAATTTTGCCTCAATATCTCAGACCCGAATCTGAGATATCGATCTGTAACTTTAAGTCAGATAACTAAGACGTTGCAGTTAGACTAATTTTATATCAATCTCTCAGAGTAGAATCTGAGATTTCTATGTATAACTTAAGTCAGATAACTAAGACGTTAAGTCCTAGATTTCCATTTATCTAAAATCTTATAACAAGGAGTCAATATTGAAAGTCCTACAAGAAAGAGTTTCTGGATCGGGCAATTCAAGAGCGATCGGATTTTTAGGTCTTGCAATATTTGCTCACTCTTGGCTTCCAATCTTTTACCGATTACTTGAAGGAGAAATCGGTCCATTTTCAACCGCATTTCATCGTGTTTGGCTTGCCACTTTGCTCCTAGGTCTCTGGAATGGAGCACAATATCTTAAAAACCAGTTTTCCCCAGATAAATCCGTCAAACAAAATCCCTATACCCGTTTAGTTATATTACAACTATTGGTTGCTGGAATCAGTTTTGCGGGTAATCAACTCCTATTAGCTTGGTCTCTGAGTCAAATGAGTGTTGCTAATACCACAATATTAACGAATATGACTCCAATTTGGACGGTTCTTTTGGGTTGGCTGATCTGGAATCAAACTTTTGATAATGTCTTTTTAATTGGCATGGCAGTTGCTGTTGTAGGTGCTTGTATGATTGGCCTTGAAGACTGGCAATTGGCGACAGGAAATTTACAAGGGGATGGCGTTGCGATACTGGCCGCACTCTTCAATAGTACCTATCTGCTTCCTGTAGAATCTTTGCGCTCCCAATTGAGTTCGATAGCAATTCTTTCATGGACTTGTGTAATATCGACTTTATTTATATTGCCTATTGCTTTGATGACAGAAACGCAAGTATTTCCCCACACTTGGTCAGGATGGCTTTTTGTGATTTTGTTGGGGTTAATCTGTCAACTTTTAGCTGTGGGACTTGTCACCTATTGCCTCAAGAACATATCTTCTGGGTTAATAGCGGTTAGCAAGCTACTTATCCCTATTATCAATGCTTTCTTAGCTTGGTTATTTTTTGCCGAAATTTTAAGTTTTTGGAACTATGTAGCATTTACTGTGGTTATCTTAGGTCTCTATATCTCCAAATATAGTAAAATCTCGGAGTGAAGCGTTTGAGGTTAGACAGATGAACCTAGAATCCGAACAATTACAGACCTATCAAGACCAAGGATATCTCTTGGTAGAAAATTGTTTTTCACCAACAGAGATTGAGGTGATGAAAGCCGAATTGCCGAGAATATATGCAGAAGGAAAACCCGGTAAAATTACTGAAAAAGATGGCACGACAATACGCGCAATTTATGGAGCACACACCTATAATCCAGTGTTCGACTGTTTGTCAAAACAAGCAAGAATTATTGAACCTATTCAACAGATTTTGGGGAGTTCGGTCTATGTTCACCAATTTCATATTAATGCCAAAAGAGCATTGACTGGAGATGTCTATTTATGGCATCAGGATTATGCTTATCATTTGAAAGAAGACTCAATTCCGACTCCGAGAGTCGGAATCGCGATTGTTTTTTTAGATGAAGTCCACGAATTTAATAGCCCTCTGATGGTTATTCCTGGTTCTCATCAAGAAGGTCTTATTGCTGAAAAGAGCAATCGAAAGCAACACGAAACTTATCAAGGTTATGACTCATGGATTGCTAATGTGACTAGCAATATTAACTATGCTGTTGATGAACCTACTCTGAAAAGATTGACTAAAAAATATGGCACAGTTGCCCCTAAAGGAAGTGCAGGCTCGATATTATTTCTTCATCCGAATTGCGTTCATGGGTCAACTGCCAATATCTATCCTTTTGATCGAGCAGTTGTTGTGATTGTTTACAACAGTATTGAAAATCTTCCGCTCCCTATGGAAAAACCGCGTCCAGATTTTCTAGCCAGTCCCAATCATACAGCGATCAAGCCTTTGTCAGGAGATGCTTTTTTGGCTAATAAATATTAGTAGACCGACACAGACAAGTCTGGCAACCATAACGTAGTAGTTCATCAATTTTGTCTTGAGGGATAGAAATTTGCCAGAAGAATTTTATTTAGCACTTTTTTAATCCACTATCCCTTACTTCTACCTCAATAGACCAGTAGTCTGTTACCCATTGCCCAAGAGTTTATCTTCAGGGTTACTTGCTATGGGTAAATTATTAATCCCAATTATGAATGCTTTTTTAGCTTGGGCTTTGTTTTCTGAAATTTTAAGTTTCTGGAATTATGTGGCATTTACTTTGGTTATATTGGGTATCTATATTGCCATTGCCAACCAGAGTAAACCAAACTGATATGTTCTTAAAACCCAGACTGAAAAAATTTATCAAGTTATCTATAGTAGGAAGCTTAATATTAGTTTCTATGTCTATAGATGTCAAAAAAGTTAGAAGTTTTTGTGGCTTTTTTGTGGCAAAAGTTGATGCTGAAATGTTTAATAATCGCTCACAAGTAGCGATCGCTCATCAAGATAATCAAACAACTTATAGTTTAGCTTTTGATTATAAGGGGGAACCTGAAGAGTTTGCTCTAATTTTACCTGTACCAGTTGTACTAAAAAAACAAGATGTAAGAGTTATTTCTCCAAAACTTTTTCAACGCTTAGATGATTTTACTGCTCCTAGGTTAATTGACTATGATTTTGAGAGTAATCCAGCTCTTAGAGGTGGGGGAGCGAGAAGTGGATTTCCCCGCCAAAATGTAAGAGTTATAGAAAGCTTCACCGTGGGAGAATATGATGTTTTTATTTTAAGTGCAACAGAGTCTAATTCTTTGGAAAGTTGGTTAAGGGAAAATCAGTATAAAATTCCTAGAGGTGCTGCTAAATATCTGCAACCTTATATTAATAAAAAACTATTCTTTTTTGTAGTAAGAGTTAACTTAGAAGCACAAGAACAACTTGGTTTTCAAAATTTAAGACCTCTTCAGTTTACTGTCAAGAATTATCCTCAGATTATGTTACCTTTTCAATTGGGAAAAATTAACTCAGAGGATACTCAGAATATTATCGTTTATTTTTTGAGTAAAACTGGTCGTGCTGAAGTTAGTAATTATGAAAATGTAATGATTCCTAGTAATTTTGATGTGCCACAAAACATAGAATCAAAATTTGGCGAATTTTATCGAGAATTGTTTGTTTCAACTATTCAATCTACAAAGAAAGAAATTGTAGTTACAGAATATGCTTGGGATACAGGTTTTTGTGACCCTTGTAATACCACACCGTTAAATTTTCAAGAGTTGAATGAGTTGGGTATGAACGACCAACAAGCATTTATCACTAGATTACATCTACAGTATACAAAGAACACTTATAATCAGGATTTAGAATTTAGGATTACCTCCGATCAAACTTTCTATCAAGGCAGATATATCTTGTTACCAATTGACTACAATGAAGGTAGGAAGTATTTCCAGGACAAAGTTGAAATTAAAAATCCTTCTGGTAAAGTTATTTCGGAGGTTGAACTAAAAAAATTATTTGAAAAATTTTAGATCTCAAAAGTATCTAATACTGGATGGAAAAATTAATCTAGATTTTGATTAGATAAATCTATAGGAAAAATTTTACACATCATATACCGTGGCAAAAATTCTTGTTTTTCATCAACACAATCTCCAGATGTTTCTAATTCCTTTCCCTCTTTGAGTGGATTTACACATATAGCAAGTTTCCCTACTCCTGGCATTAGCGAAATTACTCGATTTTTGAGACTGTCAATATTTTGACCTAATTTATCTGCATCTAATATAGAAGGAGTAATAATGAAAAAAGTTTTGACTCCAAATGAATCTGGGGCAAAGCCAAAAGTAGATTCATCTAATAGGGATTGAGTTGAAAAACTCAAAGTTTCATAAAAGCGATTAATTAGTGCTTGATAGAAAGATTCACTTAGGGAATGATCGTCGAAAGTCCGTCTAGATAACATGATAAATTTCCTCAAGTAGTATTTTTTTTCTGAGATATGTTAGTTTATCTTAACATTTCTTAAAATTATATATCTATGATTATCCTATATTCATTATCTAAATTACAAAACTATAAGATAATTATTACTAATCTAAGTGTCCTAAATCACACATAAGACTATTTTGAATTTTTCTATTTCCAGCTTTTTGTAATTCAGATAGCTTTAAAGTGAGTATAGTAATTCTCAGGTGTTAGTCAGGTAGAAAACTCTAGATTTTAGGAAACAGGGATTACTAAGAGCAGGAAATAAGAAAGACAAGTTTACTTCACTATCCTAAGAAACATCATAGATAGAAACAAAGATTGTGGTAATTAAGTTTTAGTTCCTACAGAATTAAACTAGAGTAAACAGGAGAAAAATCTCAGCAATTTACAACCATGACTTTTGTTTAATGTCCTATATTCTTGGGACTGGAGTTTAGACTAATTACAGCTAGTCCAAAGCTAGCCGACGTGAAATAGCGACACTGGATAAATTCACTGAAACTCTTTCATTATCGGCATTCCAACGACTTTAAAGTCAATTGTCCAGAGCCTGTCCTATTGGTTAATTAGACGAGCATGATTTTCTGGCAAGACTTTTGTCAGAGTTTGAATAACGCAGCTCTAACCGAAACTCGCCAAAAAAGACAAATAATCAAGAGCATTTCTGACATCCGTCAGGCTTATACTATCCAAGAGTTATGAGTTTCAAGTTTTCCTTCCTTCTGAGTAGATTATTTAAAGACCTCAAAATTTAGTCTAAACTTCAGTTGGGACTTAAGCTACAATAAAATACATTTATATTACAAGACCCACACTAATCAGGAAGAATTATAAGTTGAGTTGCTCAAGATTCAAATGGGAGTGTATCAGATATTAATGTTTTTTCTCATGGCAAAAGGCTATTATCTGTAAAAGTTGAAAATATTAAACACAGCAATGGAACCTACTCTTGAAAAACTCAAAAGTAAATTTGACAAAGCTTTAGTTAGTGCCTTTGGTCAAGATTTAGCAGGCACAGATCCAATGGTCGTTCCTGCTACTAATCCCAAATTTGGAGATTATCAATGTAATGTAGCAATGTCTTTAGCCAAGAAATTAAAGGATAAACCAAGAGCGATCGCTACTCAAATTATTGACAATCTTGACATTACTGACTTTTGTCTTCCACCAGAAATTGCTGGACCTGGCTTTATCAATCTCAGTCTTAAACCAGAATATATCGAAACCTGCCTAGAGGCAATAATTAGGGACGAACGACTGAATATTTCCCCAACTAAAAATCCTCAACGAGTTGTTGTAGATTTTTCTAGTCCTAATATTGCTAAAGAAATGCACGTTGGACATTTACGGTCAACAATTATTGGAGATTCTTTGGCAAGGGTACTAGAATTTCAGGGACATGATGTACTAAGACTAAATCATGTGGGAGACTGGGGTACTCAGTTTGGAATGTTAATTACTTATTTACGGGAAGCTTTTCCGGAAGCTTTAAAAACTGCTGATGTTTTAGATATAGGAGATTTAGTTGCTTTTTATAAGCAGTCAAAAAAACGGTTTGATGAGGATGAAGATTTTAAGGAAAAGTCTAGAAAAGAAGTAGTAAGTTTACAAGCGGGTGCGGAGGATAGTCGTTATGCTTGGCAACTTTTATGTAATCAATCTCGGCGGGAATTTCAAGTTATTTATGACTTACTTGATATTAAGTTAAATGAGCGGGGAGAGTCTTTTTATAATTCGATGTTGCCTGGGGTTTTAGAAGGGTTAAATAAGTTAGGTTTATTGGAAGAAAGTGATGGTGCTCAATGTGTATTTTTGGCAGGATTTATTAATAAGGAAGGTGAGCGTTTACCTTTAATTGTACAGAAGTCTGATGGTGGTTATAATTATGCGACAACTGATTTAGCTGCCCTAATTCATCGGATTGAAAAAGAGGAGGCAACACGATTAATTTATGTTACTGATGCTGGTCAAGCTAATCATTTTTCTCAAGTTTGGCAGGTAGCAAAGAAGGCTGGTTGGATACCAGAAAATGTAGAGGTTGTTCATGTTTCTTTTGGTTTGGTTTTGGGAGAAGATGGGAAAAAATTAAAGACTCGTTCTGGAGAAACTGTGAGATTGAAAGAGTTATTAGATGAGGCTATAAATAAGGCGCGAAATGATTTGGAAAAAAGGTTAAAAGAGGAAAATCGTTCAGAGAGTGAAGAGTTTATTGAAAATGTTGCTGAGGTTGTTGGTTTAAGTGCGGTTAAGTATGCAGATTTGAGTCAAAATCGGAATAGTAATTATGTGTTTAGTTTCGATAAGATGTTGGCTTTGCAAGGTAATACTGCTCCTTATTTGTTATACGCTTATGTGCGTGTTCAAGGAATTGCTCGGAAGGGAGAAATTGATTTTGAAAAGTTGAGAAAGGATGCCAAAATTATTTTGCAGGATGAGCCAGAGTTGGTTTTAGGAAAACATTTATTACAGTTGAATGAAGTATTGAATATTGTGTCTGTTGAATTGTTGCCTAATCGTCTTTGTGAATATTTATATGAATTGAGTGAAAAGTTTAATAAGTTCTTTGAAAGTTGTCCGGTTTTGAAGTCGGAGGAACCTTTGCGTACTTCTCGATTATTGTTGTGTGATGTAACGGCAAGAACTTTAAAGTTGGGTTTGTCTTTCTTGGGAATTTCTGTTTTGGAAAGAATGTGATTTGTACCTCAATTTGATTTTTTTCTCTTTCTCTAGATTAAGATTTTAATTTAGCGAACTGAGAAAATTTGAATTTTTCAAATAGTTATTTGATAATCATAATTTAGTATGTAGGCAGGCAAAAGCTTAACAAGAAAAAGAAAACTTTTTTAGTTCGGAGTTTCAAAGGAATAGTATTTACAAATTATTTGACTTTTTCCAAGAAAAATCACTAATCTTACAGCACTAATAATTTTCAATTTTCTCATATAGTATATTAGGACTTACGCACAGCAACAGCTCAAAGTCTTTTGAAATTTTAAAAATATCTTTCCATCGCGTAAGTTCTATATTTCGCTATATACAGCAGATTGCAGGTTAGGAATGAGAATTTTATTATCTACATAAGTTAAATTGCCTAAGTTCCATACCGTATGAGTTATGAAAAAAAGTTCTGTACTTTATTTAATTCTCATTCCTTAATGTGATATACCAATTTGATAAATGTTTTTTACAACGTTGATTTGAGCTAAAAATATGAACTTTAACTATATTGATTACTGTCAATATTTACTCAATTATCATACAAATTAGATCCAAATCGAATTTAGCAAATCACCTAGAAAATGTTAGCCATGACAGGATAAATCGTTATTGGAGAATACAAAACTTTGATTCCCAAGAATTAGGTCTAAATGTTCAAGAATAAATTGTAACTAACATAGAAGGTTATTTAATATTTGATGACATAGTTATTAAGCTGAATGCTTACGCATATATAGCAAACATTTCATTATTTAAAATAATACCAAATCTGGTTTACTAAGATGATATTCAAAACTACCAAAGATATGTAGCAAAAAGGCGTGAGATTTGGTACTTCATCTTTATTGCTTTTTGCGCAGCATTCCCCAGGAAAAGCTGACCGCTAATAGCTGAATGCTTACGCATATATAGCAAACATTTCAGTATTTAAAATAATACCAAATCTGGTTTACTAAAAAGTCAAAGTCAAAATAATTGCTTATGATTTTGGTATTGAGGTAACTAGCCTATAATAATCAGATTTGGTATAACTAATTCAAACTTTCGCCTCAATACTCAATCTCAATATTTCTTTGGTAATTAGTGCATGGATACAGAAAATTCATAATTAATTTCACAATCTTCAAGAAAAATTATGAATTTCCCACGATCAAAGTGTATGATAATTATAGACAGATATGGTATTATGCTCTGTAACTGTCACAAAATTTTGAAACTAACTCAGCAATTTTAATCAACTTTTGCTGAAAAATAGAATTTTTAACTGATTCAGTTAATTCAGCCTGCAAGTGGGAAAATACTCAGAGGTGCAAGTATCAGATAGCCCAATTCAGGTCAAAGTACTTATGGAAGTGAATATCAATCAAGATCTCAATCAAATTCGGCAATTTTCAATCCATAGTTTTACTCTATAGTTATGCTTAACAAGAAACTCTTAATCGTAGATGACTGCGAAATTGTCAGAACACTATGTTCATATATCCTAGCAAAGAAGGGATTAAATATTACATTAGCAAGTAATGGTTTAGAAGGGCTAGAAAAAGTTAAATTAGAGCATCCTGACTTAGTAATTTTAGACATTATTATGCCAGAAATGAATGGATATCAAGTTTGTCGTCAAATTAAATCTCAGCCTCAAACTATGAATATACCTGTAGTTTTTTGCTCTGGTAAAAATGCAGAAGTTGATGTATATTGGGCAATGAAACAAGGTGCTGATGGCTATATCAGTAAACCTGTAAATAAGGATGAATTAATGGCATTAATGGGGAGGTTTCATATTATTAAAAATGTGAGTGAAGAATATAGTAATCAGTGTTTTTACAAGCAGGGTCGTGTCAGGATTTTACCTGCATAAATAGAATCTGAGTCAATTTGAATAATTTTTTGTATAATTAAACGCTGAATATATGTAAATATTTGATTAGGATTTAATCTGCTGATAAGCTAGAAACAAATTTACTAGTAAGTTTTGATTGCCTGCAGTCATCTATCAAAGACTTATAGCTGATTTGTAAACTTAGCCAAAAGTCTTATATTACCGAAACAATTAAACAATTAAACAATTAAATAATTAGATAATTAGATAATTCAGGTTTAAAGCCTCCCCAATAAAGGGGAAAAAGCGGTCGGAAAGCCGAGCAGTCCGTAGGATGGGATGGATGGGTTACCTAACCATATTCAATCACCAACGCGAGAATAAATTTTTTCCCTACCGCGTCAATCCTCTCCGTTTTAGGGAGAGGTAATTATCAATTATCCATTATCAATTATCCATTAATGAACTCCTGTCTCCTGTCTCCTGTCTCCTGTCTCCTGACTCCTTGCTAAATTTATGAAGATACCTTCAGGGGTTCTATATACTAACTATCACTTGCCTAATACCAGTTTGAAAAAAGAATGCTACAAAAAGGTGAATCTTGATCGGAGATACTTAAAAAAATTCTCCAATTCATTTGAAAAAGCTATATCTATCATGATTTCCTTTTTTTCTTCAATATTTACTCCAACTTCGGTCTGACCTACTCCCGTTGCATGCAACGTCCCTACAATTTGTAACAAACATTTATCGCGCTTGGTATAACCTATGACTCTATTTAGGTTTTATTTCAGGCATTTTCAGCCTAAAAAATATCAAAGTCTCTTTCTAGAAAAAATACAAAAATTCCCATTTCTAAACAAAGTAAATACGTAATTAAACTAATTACATTTTTTTTCTAAAAAAAGACACTCAATTCTAAATTTCTAGAAATTACTTCTAATAGAAATAAACCTGCTACAGAATTTCCTTGTCGATTGAGAGGGGGACTATAACAAACAATTACTCCTGTGCCAGGAACTAATCCTAAAACAATTCCACTTACACTAGATTTAAGTGGAATTCCTATATCTATAACATAACGACTTGATGCTTCATATAAACCACAAGTAGTCATCAGCGCTTTAACTGTACAACAGTGTTTTTTCCAGTCAAAATTAGGTGGCTTTACTAATAACATTCCTAGAGTAGCTACATCAAAAATAGTCCCAGATAAACAACAGATTTGATTATAAGTATCTAAAGTAACTTCTGCATCTTTTATATAACCACATTCTACTAATTTTTTAGCAATAGCTTGATTATTCTGATTAGGTAAAGAACGAACCGAAGCCAACATATTTTCATCTAAAAATAATTGACAATTTCCTTTATTATTCAGCCAATAACAAAAATTTTTACATCTTTCTGTAGCAGTATTTCCTGGTAATAAAGATGATAAAGCGATCGCTCCACTATTAATCATAGGATTTCTCGGCCATCCCCCATCAGTTTCTAGTTGTTCTAAAGAATTGAAGGGCTTTTCTGAAGGTTCTTTGCCAACTATGTTAAATACAAATTTATTGCCAAATTTAGATAACAAATAAAATAATAAAAATGGTTTGATCGCACTCATTAAAGGAACCTTAGTTTCCACATCTCCTAATGAAAGAATATGATTATCAATACTTTGCAAAACAACTGCAAAATTATTGTAGTTAGCCTCAGCAAGTAAAGGGATATAAGTAGGTAGTTTACCTGATTTACTTTTAGCTAATCCTTGTTCTACCCAGTTTTTTAGTTCTTGTTGATTAATATTTGATAAACTATTAAACATAAATATATACTAGGGAATAGGGAACAGGGAACAGACAAGAATAAAAAATTGCATCTGATCAAGAATATAACTCCTATATTTTTAATTTTAAGGAACAGTCAAATTCCCAGAAGGGAATAGGGAACAGG
>NZ_JBNHEP010000117.1:10963-24508 GCF_050015995.1 Dapis brunnea BLCC-M229
CTTATCAAGAATATAACTGCTATATTTTTAATTTTAAGGAACAGTCAAATTCCCAGAAGGGAATAGGGAACAGGGAACAGGGAACAGGGAACAGAAAAGAATAAAAAACTGCATCTTATCAAGAATATAACTGCTATATTTTTAATTTTAAGGAACAGTCAAATTCCCACATCTGATTCCTAATTTTTATATATTGTCTGCAAAGTTTTAAAACTTTATATAGCGTTTCCCAAGCTTGTGAGGTACAGTTATATTTTTGTCTTTTTATTACCCTGTTTCCTGTTCCTTATTCCCTATTCCCTCAAACCTAAAATTTTGTACCTCACCAGTATGGGAATTGCTATAGTAGGAGATTATTAATCGTAAAAAATTTCCTTATCTTCAATCAAGTACAGTTTTAACCAGAGGTAATTATCCATTATTCATTATCCATTATCAATTAATGAACCTTTGTCTCTTGCTTTTTACACCCAGGAAATTTATTTGCTACGACTACTTAATAGATATCTTCTTAAACTGAAAGTCAAATAAATTAGTTAGGATACAAGAGTTATCAATTTTCATGCTTGGGAAAATGCAATTTATTTAATATAGCAACCCGCTCATTGGTTGTGACAATTTTTATAATAGTTAATTTGAGCTGAAAACCATGAAAATTCTGACTCCTGACTCCTGATTCCTGACTCCTGTAAGGGCGAACGGGCGTTTTGCTCCGCAACATGAAACGCCCCTACCACCACCCAGTTACAATACTAGGGTTGCTATATCTATTTATTTTATTTATTTCACATGAAAAAGCTAATTGTAATTACAGGAGTAAGTCGAGGTTTAGGTAGAGCTATGACTGATGAATTTATTAATTTAGGTCATACTGTTATAGGTTGCGCTCGTTCTAAATCTGCTGTAGAAAATTTAACTAATAAATATGCTAATCCACATCAGTTTAGCTGTGTGAATGTAGCAGATGAAAATTCTGTGCAAGAGTGGGCGAGTCAAACATTAACTAATTATTCACCGCCAGATTTATTAATAAATAATGCAGCCATAATTAATCAACCTGCACCTATTTGGAAAGTTGATAGTGAGGAATTTTCCCAATTAATTGATATTAATATTAAAGGTGTGGCAAATGTGGTACGTCATTTTGTGCCAGCTATGATTTCTAGGGGAAGTGGTATTATTGTTAATATTACTTCTGGGTGGGGGCGTTCCACTTCTCCACAGGTAGGGCCATATTGTGCTTCTAAGTGGGCAATTGAAGGTTTGACTCGTGCTTTAGCTCAGGAGTTACCCTCAGGAATGGCTGCTATTCCTCTTAACCCAGGAATTATTCATACTGATATGTTAGATATTTGTTATGGAGAGGAGGCAAAGTCTTTTACCCCTGTCGAGTCTTGGGTGAAAAAGGCTGTTCCTTTTTTGTTGAATTTGAAACCAAAGGATAATGGGATACCTTTGACTGTATCTTAAAATTTGATACCTACTAAACCGACACAGCTAAAACTGTGCAGAGCGCTTTTTTCGTATAGTTCCTCTTATAGCAAGGCTTGAGAATTTTTTTCTAGTGCAACATTTATAGCGGTTTTCACAAAGGTAGACTACAAAACTTCTGCCTTCTACCCTCTCAATTATGCCTTTGAGTAAAAATTTTTGTATTCTATGTTAATGAAAAGTGCTATAAGGTGTGTTAGTCCAGTAGGAAATTTCCACTATCCATCTATATCTTAAAGGTGCTTGATAAAATGAATTAACTATTGCTATATACGCAATAGTCGAGAAGTTTGACTATTCATCTCCCATGTCGGAGTGCTTCATAAAATGTTTTGACTCTTGCTATATACGCAATAGTAGAGAAAATTTCACTATCCATCTATATCTTGTAGGTGCTTCAGGAAATAAAATTATTATGGCTCTATACGCAATAGTAGAGAAGTTTGACTATTCATCTCCCATGTCGGAGTGCTTGAGAAAATGAATTAACTATTGCTCTATACGCAATAGTAGAGAAAATTTCACTATCCATCTATATCTTGTAGGTGCTTCAGGAAATAAAATTATTATTGCAATGTGCGCAATAGTAGAGAAAATTTCACCACCCATCACCTCTGGCTGGGTGCTTCAGAAAATGAAACTATTATTGCAATGTGCGCAATAGAAGAAAAATTTCACTATCCATCACCTCTGGCGGGGTGCTTCAGAAAATGAAACTACTATTTCTCTACAGGTAATAGTAGAGAAAATTCTACTACTCATCCCCATCTCGCAGGAGCTTCAGAAAATGCAACTATTATTGCTCTATACGCAATAGAAGAAAAATTTCACCACCCATCACCTCTGGCGGGGTGCTTCAGAAAATGAAACTACTATTTCTCTACAGGTAATAGAAGAGAAAATTCCACGACTCACCTCCATCTCGCATGCGCTTCAGAAAATGAAATTATTCTGACTCTACAGTAATAGAAGAGAAATTCCACGACCCTCCTCCATTTCGCATGCGCTTCAGAAAATGCAACTATTATTGCTCTATACGCAATAGAAGTATTGGACTGACACAGCTAAAACTGTGCATTAGCTTTTAACGTGAAAATTCTTACTTTTGACTTTTGAGTTTTGACTTTTGAATTCTAATGCGGATGAAGGGACTTGAACCCCCACTTCCGAAGAAACTAGAACCTAAATCTAGCGCGTCTACCAATTCCGCCACATCCGCATAATTTTAATATAACACACAAATCAAAATTTTTTACAGTTACTCCTAGTTTTTTATTATATATTGCTCTGCTGATTAAATCTCAAACCATTAACAATAAAGGCAACTGGCTTTTTGGGTGAAAAAATTACTCCCCTACTTCCCCACTCCCTCGCTCCCCCACTCCTTTCCTCCCCTGCAAAATATAAGCCTTCATTTGCCCCTTACCTTTTATATCAATAAATCCCCGTTCTGCAAATAAAAATTTTGGCTGCAAAATCTGATAAGTTGTCTCTGTCAATTGGATAACTCCTGGTATACCATGAGACTCCATACGACTCGCAATATTTACAGTATCACCCCATAAATCGTATATAAATTTTTTACGTCCAATTACACCAGCCACCACTGGACCAGTATTAATACCAATACGGATACGAAAGTCTTGTTTATGCTCATCAGCAAAGCGCTCTACTTCCTCTAGTATATCTATAGCCATCAGAGCGATCGCCTCAGCATGATTTTCCATTGGTTTGGGCAACCCACCCACAACCATATAAGCATCCCCAATAGTTTTAATTTTCTCTAAACCATACTTTTCTGCTAATAAATCAAACCTAGAAAAAATCTCATTCAACCAATAAACTAATTTCTCAGGATGAGCAAAACTTGCTAACTCGGTAAACCCGACTAAATCTGCAAATAAAACTGTAACTTCAGCAAACCCTTCTGCAATTGTCTCTTGATTTTCTTTCAATTTATCAGCAATAGGTTTAGGCAGAATATTTAACAATAATTTCTCCGACTTTTCCTGTTCCAAAAGTAAAGCTTTTTCTGCTTTTTTCCTTTCAGTTATATCACGACAAAGAGCCAAGATTAAGTTACCATTGCCTGCTTTTAATAAACCGAGACGTATCTCTACTGGAAAAGTTGTAGCATCTTTGCGTTTGTGAATTCCTTGTATAGTTATAGGTACGCCCGGAGTCATATTTTGCCACTTCTTATAAACCTCTTCTGATAAAAAACTTGCATCAATATTTTCTACATAAAAATTCAATAACTCTGCGCGAGTATATCCTAAACTTTGACAGGTACTTTGATTTACATCAATAATTTTTCCTTGCAAATCGTGAATAATAAAAGCATCTGCTGCTTGTTCCATAACAGCTCTGAATTTTTCCTCACTTTCTCGCAAAGCTGTCTCTGCTAATTTGCGCTCAGTTATATCTCGTATAGCACTTACTCTATGTTGATTACCACGATAAAAAAATACTTTAGCCTCTATTTCTATAGGAAAAGTAGAGCCATCTTTTCTCAGTCCAAACACTTCATAAGGTTTTTCATATCCAGAACTCAGATTTTTCCATACTAAATCTCGATATTTTGAGTCAATTAACTCCAATCCATTCATCCCAATCATTTCCGATAATTCATATTTAAACATTTGCATAACTGCTGTATTTGCATCTACAATTTCTCCTTGTTCGTGAATAATAATTCCTTCAAAAGTTGCTCTAGATAAACTCCTAAATCTTTGTTCATTTTCTTTAAGCTTTGCCTCTGATTCCTTTCTTTCAGAAATATCTCTAAAAGTTCCTGTGTAGAATTTTTTTTGATTTAATTTAGCTTCCCTAACAGCAATTTCCATCGGAAATAAATAACCATCTCTACGAATACCGACTAATTCGTAAATATTTCCAGTCTCAGCAATTTTAGATATCAGTATTTCTGTGTAATAATTTTTTTTCTTAATTTTTTTTTCTATCTCTAAGAGATTGTTTGTAAAGGAAATATAAAAAGGAGATAGGGAACAGGGAACAGGGAACAGGGAACAGGGAACAGGGAATAGGGAATAGGGAATAGGGAATAAGGAGGAAGAAATCAAGACAAATATTTGTCGCTTAAAAATCTAGGAATATATGTACTGAATACTTCTCTACCTACCAAATTTCAATCTCTTGAAGTATTACCGCTTTTAGATTTTAGTCACTCGCATGTTCTCTTAATACTTATTTTACAAACAGTCTCTAAGTCTGTTTGAGTATCTGCTAGATTTTCCTCTAATAAATGAATAAAACTAGGAAAAGAAGATTGCCAATTTTCAGGTTTAATATCCTGAAAATCAAATTTATAACAAGCATCTATAATTTCTCTAGTGGGAGCAGATATCAAATTTGGGTTAAGCCATAATTTTAATGGTTCTACTATTAACTTTTTTGTTTCCCTAAATAAATCATCACTATCCATCTTTTCCATAGTCAATGGATTAATAGTAAAGTCAGCTATTTGATAAATAGGGATTCCTGCTAATTCTTTACTTTTGTAGCCAAAAATTGTCTCGGCGCTAGGATTTACACTAATAATTTCTAATCCTGGTTTAGTAAAAGTAATAATTGCATCTGTAGCGACTTTAATAATGGCATCATTTCTCGCAGTAACCACCTCTAAAGCATCCATAACCTGATTATATCTTTCAGCAATTTGACCAACTGAAGTAAAAGGTTCTACAGGCACTCGTAAACTTAAATCTTTTGTCATAGCTTGAGAATTCATGACTCGAAATAAATCTAATATTTCTGTTTTCGCATGGTGTTCAGAAACATTTAAACCTATATGTTCATCTTCTCTAGAAACTCGCAATAAAAAAAACTTATTTGTAATTAATAAAATTGGATATACAACACAAAATCCTAATAGAAAAGCTGCACAAACCCCTAATAATTGAACTGTGAATTGTTGACTTAAACTAAGACCAGTACCTAATACCTCTGCCTTCCCAAATAAAGCTACTGCTAAAGTTCCCCAAATACCTGCACCGAGATGAACTGGAATAGCTCCAACAGCATCATCCACACCAATTTTTTCTAAAGCTTCCTCTACCAACATAGTTACTATGCCACCAATAACACCAATGATAATTGCAGAAAAAGCTGTAACCGCATGACAAGCTGCTGTAATCGCAACTAAACCAGCTAAAGTTCCATTGATAAGTAGCTCAACACCAGGAATTCCTCTGATATACCAACCAATGCCAAGAGCAGTCATCATTCCTGCTACACTGGCAAGAACTGTATTGACAATAATGCCTGCTACTTGTCCATTTAATGCCAGGGTACTTCCACCATTAAACCCAAACCAACCAAACCAAATCAGCATTGCTCCCAAAACTGATAGGGGTAAATTGGAACCATGAATTTTTTCTGGTGGGCGATCGCGAGGAAATCTGCCAGTACGAGGCCCAATGACTAATAAAGCTGCCAAAGAAACCCAACCACCAATACTATGAACAACAGTTGAACCTGCAAAGTCAATAAAACCACGTTGTCCAAGCCAACCTGTTGATAAGCCTATATCAACTCCATTCCAAGCCCAATGACCAAATATGGGATAAATAAAACCTGAAACTACGGAGGCAACAAATAGATAGGCAGCAAATTTCATCCGTTCAGCCACAGCACCAGAAACAATAGTTGTAGCTGTGCCACAGAACATAGCTTGGAATAAAAAGAAGGCCGCGTCAAAAGGTTGCACATCCGTTGCCAAGAAGAAATTACTATGGCCAACTAATCCAGAATATGAAGCTCCAAACATTAAGGCAAATCCAAAACCCCAAAAACAGGCAACTGAAATACCAAAATCAGTTAAGTTTTTAATGGCAACATTAATGCTATTTTTTGACCTAGTAAGTCCCGATTCTAAACACATAAATCCAGGCTGCATTAGAAATACTAACCCAGAGCAAAATAAGAGCCACAAAATATCAATTGCTTCGTAGGTAGACTGAGATTGTGAGGTTGATATATTGTTAAATATGGGTACATTTTTTCTCTTAATAACAGTTTGAGGATTATAGAAGTTTTGGGGTTTGATAAAATATTCTTCTGAAGATTGAGAAAAAATGGATTTTTCTGGTTGAAACTTAGAATTTTTCCATACTTTACCTTCTTTGATATAAGTTAGTTGTTGATGATTATCTATATATATATTTATTACTGACCCGTATAAAATGGTTAATGTTAGAGCCAGAAAGAATAAAATAATCCCTAAAATAGATTTTCGACGCATGGATTCGGGTCTTAGACCTTTATTTAGTTGGTTTTGTAGTAAGCATTTTCTCTGGAATGCTGCCCATTCATGTCGCACAGCGAAACAGCAGTCAGTTGTTAACTATTTGTTACTAGCACAATAGAGATCAAAAGTGGGAATTAGTATTGAGAAGCATCTAAAAAATTAAATCTAAAAAATCAAAATCATGGGCAATCAAAGAAATGAAATAAACTGATACATTTACCGATAAAATTATAGAAATCCTCTAGACTGAATTTCCAAATTTGCCGTTGATTTTTATAGCTGAATACTTAAGTTGTGTATAGGAACATAAATTTATTTTTATTTGATATAAATATATAGCAATCCTATTTTATTTGTATATAAAAATCTTACTGCTTTTAGGGAATAGTGAACAGGTAGAAGTTTCAGTTTTTTTATCTACTTTTTGATTTGTCACAACCTATTTAGGATTGCTATAGTAGATATTTGAGGTTTTAAAAAGTAGAATATAATAATTATTATATTGGTAAATTACAAATTTATAGGTGTGATAAAATACTTAAAAACTTAACATATAAAGAATAAAAACAAATCTGCCGTTTCACAATCAGGAACGATCGAATCCGAAAGTAGATATTTGTAGATATTTTTGGATAAATCTTTTTTCAATATATATACAGTTGAAAATCTATTATCATTCTCTAATGTTAAACCCCACAAATCTACTTAATGACTCCGAAAAATACTGTATTCAAATTCAATATAGAGGAGAATTTTTAACTTTATTCAAAGTTAATTTTGGTAGTATTTAAGAATACAGAAGTCCCGATATTGAAGTTAGTACAATAGATGCTCTGAGGTTAAAGCTAATTATATATCTATAATAAGTATATCATATTTTTAACCCAATATACTGAATATTCATAGACATAACAAAGCAATCAGCGATTTTTATATTTTTCGCTGATTGCTCTTCATAAAGTTGACATATTTTTGCTCTAATTATGGTCTGATAGGTAGTAAATTATCAGACAGTAAAAGTATGAGTTAGTTAAGTTGACTCTTACTTCTGACTGAAAGCTGCCCAGGTCTTTTGATTAACTATCCCATCAGCCTTAATTCCTTGAGATTTTTGAAATTCTTTAACTGCTCCTGTAGTTTTCACTCCAAATACTCCATCAATTGGCCCTGGATTAAAGCCCATTTTTTCCAGACGAATTTGTAGGGTTTTGACTTTAGAACCCTTGTCTCCTTTGGCTAATATCTTTTCTACTTGGATTGGTGAGTTTGACCTTGAGATTAATGGTTTCTGTTTCGGGGTGGTTGAACGAGAGGCAAATGATGGTTGGGCTAAAGCTGTCCAAGTGGCCTCATCAACGATACCTGTGACACTGAACCCCGCGGACTTTTGAAAAGCTTTCACTGCTTTTGTTGTACGGGCACCAAATACGCTATCTACAGCACCTGGGTTAAAACCTCTAGCTTGCAAACGTCTTTGTACTGCCCATACTTCTGCACCTCGGGAACCCTCTGATATATTCTTTTGATTTTTTTGTTTTTGAGGAGCACCGGAATAGAAAGGTTTAGAGAATAGTTCAGGTTGAGTAGGTTTACCAAAAAATCTAGAATTTCTTGGAATAAAAGGTATCAGAAAATTTTTATTTTTTTGTTTTTGTGGCAATTTACTTTTGATTCTATCTGGTTGACCAAGGATAGAATCATTGGAATTTAATTTACGAATTAAGTTTCCTTCTTTTTCTGTTGTCAAATATTTTGTTTTATTAGAGGCAATTGCCCTGTTGGGGGTCAAGCTAAACAGGGCGACTAAACTTAATAGAGTAGTAATAGTAGGGACACGCATCATAATAATTTTGTTGTGATGATTACTGTTTTTGACTGAAAACCCTGACTCTTAATCAAATAACTTTAGTGACTTTTGCAATTCAGACTTTAGCTACAATTATTTAAGGCTAAAAACCCACTATAGCTATATACTTAATATTATCATCTTCTATACATTTTCAAATGATATATGAAACAGAATCCTGATTTCTGATAACCAGAAAAAATATCTTGAGATATTTCCTATTGTTGCCTGTTTTCTTTTCCCTGTTTCCTGTTGTCATTAATCCTAAGTTTAAATCTCGGACTGGAAATACTAAAATATTATGATATGAAACTTTTTGTATATTTTTTTGTATAGCCTTTCCCAAGTTAATGAGGTACAGTTGTTTTTCTTCTTTATTTATTCCTACGGAACCAGAATTACTACTCCCTACTTCCTATTCCCAGTTAAGTGTTCCCTAAAACCAGGGAATTTTGTATCTCACGCTTTTTGGGAATTGCTATACTGGATTTAGTTATTGTTAATTACTTGAGTTAATCTAATTATCCGGAATGAGTAATTAAATACTTACCTGTCATCACCCCCTAGGTATATTATACCAACTGGCAATTTTATCAAACTGCATTTGTTGGAAACAGCTTAAGGGGGAACAGGGAATAAAGATTTATCTTCAATAATTAATAATTACCTCTTAATTTTTAAGAAATTGATAAATTTTTTCTACAAATAGCTGGGCTATTTCTTAGGAGTCAGGAGTCAGGAGTCAGGAGTCAGGAGTCAGGAGTCAGAATGAATAGCTTCGGTGCGATTTGTTAGTTCATAAATCATCTTTTTAGTCAAAGGGACATCTCCTGTAAAATCTTTATTATCGCTCTTATTATTCGTAACATTCTTTTTTCAAATTGGTATTATGAAATAGTCAAGAAACATATTAATAGTGAAGTTGTGATGAATTTTTGGGATAAATTTAGTCATAACTTGTTCCAAAGAACTGTAGTCACAATGGAACAAGCTTCAATTCAAAAAGAGCGAGCGCATGCTGAATAAATTAGAAGAATGGAAGTCAAAAAAATTAGAAATATTTTGGTTGCCGACCTATTCACCTAAACAAAATATAATTGAAATATTATGGAAATTTATCAAATATGAATGGATTGAAGTAGGGGATACTCCAAAACTGGAATAGCTTACTTCAATATCTCGAAAAAGTGCTTGATAATTTAGGAACAAAATATGTAATTAATTTTGCATAGGTACTTAACTTTTAACTTCCGTGAAACGGTATAATAGCGAGTAATTATGATTTCGATTTCCTATATGTAGCAAATATTTATCGCAGGCTATATGATAATTTTTTGAATGACAATTAAAAAAACTCTATTTTAAGTATCAAGGCTAAATTATTTGTGATTTATATACTGACTATTCAGTTATATTTCATATTGCTTATATTGCTAGCCCTTCTCTTGGATCTGTCGTTGAGGTGGGGTAATACCGATGTTACCAGTTAAAGTATTCCCTACCTCCACAAAATCTTGAATTATTAAATCAGTAATCAGCCAAAAATATTAGAGCAAAAATCTTAATCTCAGCTTTATCAAAACAGAATTCAGGAGTCAGGAGCCAGAATTCAGAATTGAATTCTGTGCAACTGGCGGATGAATAAACGGGTTTAAGACCCCCACTAAATCGAAGATTTAGTGGTCTTCAATTAGTGGTGGGTCTGAATCCCCCACTAATTGATTCTGACTCCTGAATTCTGACTTCTGAATTCTTCTTCAATCCCTGTTTTGAAGAAACTTTTTCATCAAGCAACAATTGGAAGTTTAAGATGATATATATTACTATATTTATCTTGAATGTAACGGATAAACGGAGCAATACTCAAAGATTTACCTGTTACCCGATTAATTAGTTCATTTGCGGTATACTTACGACCATGTTGATAAATATTGTGTTTCAACCATTTATGTAGAAGAGTAAAATTACCTCGTTCAATACCAAAACTAATTTCGGGGTCAAATTTAACTGAAGCCTCATAAATTTGAGCAGCTATTAAGTTCCCTAAAGTATAGCCTTGAAACATTCCGCCAACCATGTCTCCATACCAATGTACATCTTGCATTACCCCTTCACTATCATTGGCAGGAACAAGACCTAAATCTGTTTTGTAACGTTCATTCCAAGCTTCGGGAAGATCTTGAACAGCTAACTTCCCCTCTAACATAGCCAACTCTAAATCAAATCTAATCATCACATGAAGATTGTATGTTACCTCATCAGCATCAGTACGAATGGGCGACTTCGCCACCTTATTAATAGCCCGATAAAATTCGGAAACAGAAACATGACTGAGCTGCTTGAGGAAAATCCCTTGTAGTTGGGGATAAAAACATTCCCAAAATCCACGATTACGACCCACCATATTTTCCCACAATCTGGATTGGCTTTCATGGATACCACTAGAGCTTCCTTCGGCAAGGGGAGTACCCTCTAATTCCAGAGAAATACCTTGTTCATATAAAGCATGGCCTACTTCATGGATGGTACTAAATAGGGCTTCAGTAAAGTTATCTTCATATACACGGGTTGTAATACGAACATCCCCAATAGAAAAGCTAGAGGTAAAGGGATGAGGTGTTTCATCTTGTCGCCCCCGTTGAAAGTCAAAGCCAACACGTTCGATGACAGTATGCCCAAACTTTAGTTGTTGTTCTTTTGGATAATGTTGATACAGACAAGAGTCGTCTATAGGTGGGGCGGAGGTAATAGCTTCAACAATGGGTAGTAATTTTTGGCGCAGCTCGTTAAATAGAGGGCGGAGGATGGAGACTGTCATACCTTCGTCTACAAAGTCGATGAGGGGATCGGCAATGTGTTGGTGGGGGAAAAAGCTGGCTAGTTCCCGACTTAGCTCTAATGTTTTTTCTAAGTACGGTTGTACTAGAGAGAAGTCTTTGAGTGATTTGGCCTTAACCCAGGTTTCATAAGATACAGCTTGATGTTGACAGAATTTGGCCATAAATTCTGAGGGAACTCGGATGGCACGCTCATAGTCTCGGCGAGTAACGCGGATTAGACTGGCTTCGGTGGAGTCGTAGGGGAGGCTTTTTTCGTAGGGGCGGAGGTCTTCGAGGAGTTGGCCTATGGTTGGGTCGGTAAATTTTTCATGGGCAAATTCTTTAAGGGTGGCTATTTGTCGGCCTCTGGCATAAGTTCCTCCAGTGGGCATATAGGTGGTTTGGTCCCAATTTAGTACGCAGGCGGCGACTTCTAAGTCTTGTATTTGGCTAAGACGGTTTTTGAGTTCTAGATATTTTGGTTCACAAAGACTAATGGTTGACATAATGAGGATATAATGTTATTTGGTTTGAGTTTTATTAATGTTTTGGTTATTAGGTGGGGTTAAATATATTAGGTTTATGGTAAACTGCATTCTAACTAATTCAGTATAAGTATAGGCAAGTTTACACTTTGGATTTTTTTTAGGAGTCAGGAGCTAGGAGGGGGAAATCTCCTGAATGGTTGCATGTGATTTTACTGTAACTAGATTTTTTGAATTTGCTCTAGTATGATAATTATCATAATGGTGATATATAAAGTTTTGGGTTGTAGAAAACTAGGGATGTATTAAACAAGAAAAATAGATGTATTTTAACTAATCTCTGAAAGGCTAGATTTTTTTGATAATTAGGTAGGGGTAATTATAACGTAACTATGTGGGCAGCGATTGGAACTCTTGGAGAAAAGTAATATCAATTATTTTTGGGAATTTTAAAGTAGTTTCCATTTTTCTAATTATTGATGCCAACCTATTTAATTGTGGAGAAATATTAGGGTAAGTTTTCTGTGTGGCGATCGCTTTTGAAGAAGTTAGAAGTTAGAAGTTAGAGGTCAGAAGTAATTCCTGAATGAGTTTGAGTATTTATAGTGCTAGGGAATAGGGAATAGGGAATAGTAGGATGAAAGGGTTTCAGGATTTATGAATGTCTTAACTTTAATGGGTAACGCTATATAAATGTCTGCCTCTTATTTCCGTAGCGCTATAAGAGGGAAGAGAGAATATAAAAAAAGTGCTATTAGTGTAGAAAATTTGGCGTGAGGTTTTTGTTTGGCATCCCTCACTTTTTCGATTATTTGCCAAGTAATATTGATGATTTATTATTTGGTTTCTGTGTGGGAGTTATCTGTCTGAGAGAGTAAGGTTTTTATCTGAGGATTTTCTAATAGTTTTGCTGCATCTGCTAATAGTTTCTCGCCCCAAAGTTCTTTTTTGAGGCGTTGTAAGTTTCCCCAATTTTTATCTAATTTTAGTGCTGCTTCAGCCATTGCTAAACCTTGTGGAATTTCACCTTTGTTATAGAGGGCAACTCCTATTGCTAATTTAGGTTCCACAAATTGGTTATTAATTTCAATTGCAGTTTGCCAATGTGCTATTGCTTCATCTATTTTTCCCATTTCATATTTAACTAAGCCAAGATTACTAATAGAAAATTCATAGTCTGGTTTAATTTCTAGAGATTTTTCATAGGCAGTAATTGCTTGTTGATAAAATTTTAACTGCAAGAAGACATTACCTTTACCAAACCAAGCATAGTGATAGTCTGGTTTGATTTCTATAGCTTTTTCATAAGCAACAAGAGCCTGTTCATATCTTTCTAAATTTATCAGTGCAATACCTTTACGATTCCAAGCATACTGATAGTCTGGTTTAATTTCTATAGCTTTTTCATAAGCAGCAAGAGCCTGTTCATATCTTTCTAAATTTTCCAGTGCAATGCCTTTACCAAAGCAAGCATAGTGATAATCAGGTTTAATTTCTATAGCTTTTTCATAAGCAACAAGAGCCTGTTCATATCTTTCTAAATTTATCAGTGCAATACCTTTACGATTCCAAGCATACTGATAGTCTGGTTTAATTTCTATAGCTTTTTCATAAGCAGCAAGAGCCTGTTCATAT
>NZ_JBNHEP010000118.1:0-40301 GCF_050015995.1 Dapis brunnea BLCC-M229
GGATGTGCGACGTGAAGCAGTGCGACAAATTGCTACTGCTTGGAAACATGAACCCGGAATTTTAGAATTGTTTTACCACACCGCTCTCAATGACCCCTTTCAACGTGAATATGAGTTTCAAGACAACCCTCGACAAATTGCACTACAGGCAATAGTCAAACAATATCCAGACCATCCGCAAACCCTCCCACTATTACAAGACAGAGCAGCAAACGACCCAGACGAACAACTGCGGGAGTGGGCAAAAAAGAAATTGCAGCGCTCACACGGATTATGGCACGGATATACGGATGAAGCGGATTAAGTTTTGTAGATTGGGTTGAGGTACGTAGCAAGATCCCGCAGGGTAACCCAACATATTCTTGTACCTGTTGGGTTTCACTGTCGTACCGCTACGCAGAAGCAAGCTACAACCAAACCTACATGAGTAGCGATCGCTACTCTCGCTCTCTTTTCCATAAATTGATGTTTTATTCATCTATTGTCCAATAGTACATAGTATAGTATGTTGTATTACATTTCATTAACTCACCACCGTTGACTTTTGGTGTGTCGTGCTGACGCTTTTCATTAGCAAAAACACACCCTACTCCTAAACTCAACCAAAGTTCTAGAAGCAATAGTCAAACATTATCCAGACCATCCGCAAACTCCCCCACTATTACAAGACAGAGCAGAAAACGACCCAGACTAACAACTGCGGGAGTGGTCAAAAGAGAAATTGCAGCGATTAGAAAATAGCTAGTGTGAGCATCTTGCTCACGAATATAAAAAAATGTTTTTGTAGGGACATTCCATAGAACGTCCCTACTCTTACCCTACTCTATAATTTGAAAATCAAAAATATAATCACATACCCTATAGCAATTTTCAGGTAAACGAACCGAACCACATTAAAAAAATTATCGCTCCCTAGGGACGTTGCATGAAACGCCCCTACTGTTGTCTAACGAAATGAAAACTGCTGTAAATCATAAAAAACTTTTGACAAGCAGATATATAAAAAGGAGAGGGTTAAAAATTAAGGTAAGCCAAATATATATTTGTGGTTGATGGGCTAAACTCAGAACATTCAACTATTGTTATAGGAGGATCGCCGTGGAAGACCAACTGCGAGACCTAATTACCCAAATATGTCAATCTCAAAACCCTAGTCCAGAACGCCAGAAAGCCTTAAATAGATTACTGATACTAATCCAACAACTACCAGGATTATATAGGTCATCTCACCAAAATTATCCAGAGGCTTTTAATCGTACCTTAGAATGGGCAAGCAAAAATATTCAAAATTTTAGTCCTACTTCTCCTTGGGAAAAAAGTTTTGTAATTTGGATTAATGGTTATTTGAAATGGCGCGTCCGAGATTTATATATTGCTGATAATAAATATGAAAATGAGAGTATAGATAAACCTATTAATGATGATGAAGGACAATCAACAACTTTAGGTGAAAAATTACCAGCTAATACTCTCAGTTTACTGGAAATGAAAATTGCTGAACTACAACAAGCTAAACGTCAAAGACAAGGTATTGCAGTTCAGGAATATATTAAGACAGACCCAGAGGAAAAACTCCAAGCATCTCATCCGAGAAAACATCCCGAATGTAACTGTCATGTATTAGCCATTCGGTTATTATTGGAAGAAAAAAGAATATCTAATATTTCTAGAGAAATTAATATCAGTAACCAAACCCTTTATTCTCACTGGAAGCGGAAATGTCTTCCCTTGTTACAAGAAATTAGTAGTAAATTTGGAGAACAACCATGACCCTAGCTTTAGCACAACCATTAACAGTTTATTTAACTCCAGAAGCTCATCAATACGCAGGACAATTTGCAGCCGAACAAGCAACTCCAGAAAAAGGAAAACAAGTTTATCTAAATACTCTTGCTGTTCTGGCAGTGCAAACTTATTTAAAGTGGATAAATATTCAAACAGCTATTCAGCAAAGTGATTGTTGGAATGCTGGTTCAAGAGCAATATTTAATTTGGCTGACTTAGTTTTACCAAATATTGGCAAACTGGAATGTCGTCCGGTATTGCCTGGGGAAAAAGAGTTTTATTTGCCTCCAGAAGTTACCGAAAATAGAATTGGTTATATAGCAGTTCAATTTGAGTCAGATTTAAACCAAGTACAACTATTAGGATTTGTTTCTGGAAGAAAGATTAACCAATTTCAAGAATCTATTTCACTGACAGAAATAGATTCTTTAGACACATTAATTGACGAAATTGATTGGTGTAAAAAATTTGTCAACTTACGGCAGTGGTTTGGGGGAATTTTCCAGGCAGAATGGCAACCTTCAGAATTATTGCCAGGTACTAATATGAGAAGTGTAAGAAAAGCTACTTCTGAATCTGAAGTACCAAGTATTAGTTGTGGAAAGATTATTAATTGGGGTAGTGGAGCGACTCAGCGATCTATAGTATTCATGGTAAAAGTGACAGCTAAATTTGAGGAGGAAGAGGAAGGAATAGATGTTTGTGTAAGACTTTATCCTGCTGATGAAAGTCTCTATTTACCTCCCGATCTACAACTGAAAATATTGGATGAGTCTGGTATTTCTTGTATGGAAGCTGAGGCGAGGGAAACAGATGATTGGATACAATTAGAATTTGGTTGTAAAACTAAAGAAAAATTTACTATAGAAATGAGTTTAGGCGAGCAAGTAATTAGAGAAAATTTTGTGGTTTAATACCATTTATCAAAAACTTTTTTACATTTTCTTGAGCTGAGGAGTAGGGGAGTAGAGGAGCTTACAAGGGTATGTTTTTTAGAATTATGTCCTTGGGTCTCGAGGGTTTGGGGAGTGTGGAGAGTGGAGGAGAAGTAAAAATATGCATAACTAATACTAACTGGGTAATAGTTATTAAAAAGGTTATTCAGCGTTTGTTAATTACTTAATAATGGAACCGATAAATCCTAAGAACCTAACTCCTCTACCCCCATTCCCTACCAAGGAATCTATGCTTTATAAACATCTTTATTAACATAAAACTTGACAAAAAAAAGAAGTTATGAATTTGCCATTCAATGGATATTTCAGGAGAGTAAACGTATTTAATTAGAGGTTTTTCTTCCCCCACCTCCCCATCTCCCCACCCCCCCATCTCCCTATTAGAAAAGGGTTTTAGGAGTTCCTTATAAGGGATAGACCAGGGAATGGGGATTTCAAAGCCTCTTTCCTGGTAGGAGAGAGGTTTGGAGAGAGGTTTTTTATGAGTTTAGAAACTGTTTCTAAGTATGGCATTACTTTTAGTAATTGGTTCAAGAGGATAGATAAGTATGAAAATAATTAAAATTAAACTAATTGATAGTGTTAATGATAAATTTCATGTCACTTTAACTTTAATAGATACTAAAGATACTAATTTTCACTCTATTGATGGTTTTTTGCCATGTTTACCTTTTCAACTAGAAACATCTTTTAAGGAATGGAAAGAAGCTTATTATGAGTTGGAAGATGTGGGGAAAGTAGCAACTCGCCTTAGCCCAAAATCAGTGGTTAATTATTCTAGTGCTGAACAAAAAGAACAAGTTAAAATTACTCTTAATCAATGGCTAGATAGTGGAGAGAGTAGTTGGCAACCTATACGAGACGAGTTAATTGCTGTTTTAAGTTCTCTACAATCTTCTGGGGAAGAAATTCGCTTATTTTTGGATATTCAAAATCCTAATTTACGTCGAATTCCTTGGCAAGAATGGAGTTTATTTGAGTCTCGTTTTCCTCAAACAGAAATTGCTATCCGAGTTAAGGGTAGAGGTAGCTCTAAAGGAGTGCGTAAATTATCGAAAGTAAGGATTATTGTCATAATTGGAAAGAGTGATGGTATTAATACAAAGTCAGATTTAGAGGTAATTCAAAAGTTAAAAGAAAAGGGTGCGGAAGTTAAATATTTACATCAACCAACCAGGGAGACTTTATCTAATGCTTTGCGGGAAGAACCTGGTTATCACATCTTAGTTTTTGCTGGTCATAGTTGTAGTAAAGAAGATGGTTCAATTGGTTGGATAGATTTGAATGATGAGGATAGATTAAGTATTGAAGAGTTTAAGAATTCTTTGAAATTTGCAATAGATAAAGGGTTGCAGTTAGCAATTTTTAATTCCTGTGATGGTTTGGGTTTAGCAAATCAATTGGCTAACCTTGGTTTGTCACGAATTATTGTTATGCGGGAACCTGTTCCAGACATAGTGGCAGTGAAATTTTTGGAGTACTTCTTTGAGGAATTTGCAAATAATAAATCCCTGTTTGAATCTGTACAAATAGCAAAAGGAAGGTTAGAACATTTTGAAAAGCTTTATCCAGGGGCAATGTGGTTGCCTACTCTTTGTATTCAAGAAACAGCTTTGTCTCATTCTCTGAGGTGGGAGCAGTTTATTCATCCAAATATATGGGAGAAATTTAAGCTTCTTTTGAAGCTCGCAAATATGGGATGTTTGCAAATTACAGTCGCAGGAATTTTATTAGGACTTTTGGTGATTAATGTAGTGAAAAATCAATTCATTTCAACTCCAGATATATCATCACCACCAGAAATTTCTCAAAATATTAGTCAGGGAGGAAAGCTGTTAATTTCTTCAAAGACAACTCCGGCAAAAGAAATGGGAATTCAGGAGTTTGATAGTGAGAAATTTGCTAGGGCGATCGCTCAATTTCGTCAGTCTCTCCAAACCCATAAAAATGACCCGGAAACTTTGATTTATTTGAATAATGCAATTGCTGAACAAAAGTCTAATACTAATATTGGGGAAAAGATAGAAATTGCCGTAAGTGTTCCTATAGGTCAGGAATCAGATATTGCTCAGGAAATTTTACGAGGAGTTGCCCAAGCTCAAACTGAATTTAATTGTGGTTTGGATAAAATTTCTCTGGCTATTACAAATATTGAAAGTACACTAAATTGCTCTGGTAGTTTGAATGGGAAATTTCTAAAAATTACTATTGCTGATGATGAATATCTGCCAAAAACTGCAGAAAAAATTGCTGAAGCTTTAGTAGAAAATGAGAAAATTATTGCTGTTGTTGGTCACTCTTCTAGTGATATGACTTTACAAGCAGGAGATATTTATAACAAAGCTCAATTAGTGGTAATTTCTCCTACTAGCACTTCTATTAGTTTGAAAAATTTTGGTAAGTTTGTGTTTAGAGTTGCACCGAGCGATGGCCTAGCAGCTCAAGCTTTATTGAATTATTTGAATAAACAAAATTGGGCAGAGCAAAAGATAGCTGTTGCTTATATACCTGGTAATAATTATAGTGAGTCTCTAGCTCAAGAATTTGAGAAATTACTGCCAGAAAAATTTGTATATAAGTGCAATATTTTAGCTGGAACTTTTAGTGCTAGTGACTGTGTGGAATCAGCCCAAAATCAAGGTGCAGAAATAATGCTTTTGATTCCTGCTACAGACAGAACTCTGGGTAATGCAATAGGAATAATTAATAATGCTAAAGGATTGAAATTATTAGGTGGAGATTCTGTTTATAATCCTAGGGTATTAAAGGATGCTGGTCAGCAAGCAGATCGAGCAAATTTAACCCTTGCTATTCCCTGGCATCGTTACCCTAATTCTGAATTTTCTCAAACAGCGAAAAAGTTTTGGAATGCTGAAGTTAGTTGGCGTACTGCTACATCTTATGATGCGACTCAAACTATTATTAAAGCTCTAGATGAAATGAGGGGTAATTATTCTCGTAAACAATTACAAAGAATCTTATCTAGTCGTGATTTTTATCTAGAAGGAGTAACAGGAAAAATTAGATTTGGGGAGTTAGGCGATCGCCAGTTTCTAGACAAAGATAAATCAGTATTAGTTCAAGTTAAACCTAGTGTTAAATCTGGAAAATATGAATTTGTAATTCTGGAGCAGTAAAATTAAAAGAAGGAAGAAGGAGGAAGGTTAATACCATAATTTGAAATAGAATTTTTCCCCTTTCCTTTTGTGGTGATAACTGATAACTGAAATGGCCTCCTACTCACATTGATTTTTCACTACCCAACGCCGAAACAATTCTACGGCAAATTTCAAGTTTCCCTCGGTTGCGACAATGACATCGTGGCGAGAAAGGGTCTCAAGTGCATTATTAATAGTGGTTTCATCTAAACCTGTAAGTTCCTGAAGCATAGCGCGACTGCAACTTCCCGAACACTTAGCTAAAGCCTTCAGAATATCTTGTTGTCCCGCTGCATCCTGCCCTGCTTGCCCCCAAACTCCCGTGAAATAATAGCGCCCATTTTGGAATAGTTCATTTTTTTCAAGAATGGCATCCACATCGGCAACGGTAAAAATAGGTTCCCTTGGTTTTCCCTCCTCGAAGGTTTGCTCGTTGTAGCGACGGACAAGTAAAAATCCCAGTAGTTGTATTAGGTATGGTTGTCCGGATGTGAGGTCGTAAATGCGATCCATTGCTTCTGGTTCGTAGGTGAGCAGGAAGTCTGGGTTGGGGTTGGCAAGGAGTTGTCTGGTTGTTGCTCTATTCAAAAAACCGACACGGATGGGAATAACGCTGGCAAAAAATGGCTCAAAGTAATCTTCTGTCATTTCTTCGAGAGTGTGCAACCCCGCGAAGGCAAAGGCAATTTTCCGATCCATCTGCACGAACCCCCGCAATACTGCCATGAAGTTAGGGGGAAGTTGTTGCGTGTTAATTAGGTCTTCAATGGTTTCAAATTCATCCAGGGCAATAATTAAGCGTTTGTTATCTAATTTTTGAATTGCTTGTTGTAAGTAGAGTTTAAAAGTTCGTTGGGGAAGTTTCAGGAGTTCGTCTGTGTCGGGTGGGGAAAGGTTAATAGCACCTGAAATTTCATCACTAATTGCTAAAAACACCTCACCCATTCCCTCAGAAATAGCTCCTAAAGGTTGGAGGTTCAGATAAACAACTTGTGTATCTGCACCCGAAGATTTGGCAACATTCCGTAGAATAGATGTTTTTCCCATGCGACGATGACCGAAGACAACAACAGACTGTAGCTGAGAATTCCTAATCCAAAGTTCCTCAAGCTCTCTCATAATATCTTCCCGACCTACAAATAATTTACCCTTAACTGGATCGCCAATGACATAAGGATTTTCTACAGGTTTAGTAATAGAAACTTTATGCCTTTCTCTTTGAATGTTTTCTAAAGCTTCCTCCCAAGTTTTGGCAATATCAACTATTAAACCCTGTTCTGCTTGGGGAAGTGCATCAGCACTATCTTGAATTTTTCTTAACTGACTGGTTACCGAGTTGAGGGAAAAATAACGATCTGACTTTGAGGCTTTCTCTAAAATGTGTTGGGTATCTTCAACAATGTGACGAAAAGCTTTAAGTGTTTTCCAGGTGGTGGGGTGTAAGTAAGGTTCAGAAGGAAACTCAGAAAATTGAATTTTGGCAATAGTGTCACGTTTTATAGTATATTTCGGGAAACTAAATTCTTTCCTTTTTTCTGTAGAGATGTCTATTGCAGTTTGAAGCCGAGAAAGCGTTTCAGCTAAAATAAACATTTCCTCACCATAAAGTAGAAAGCGCACTTTATCAAATGCTGCTGTTGCTTTTTCAGGTTCTTTTTCATGGAGATGCCAGAAACCGGCAGCAGTAGCACGAGCTGGAGTGTCTAAACGAGTTGGTGCTATTGATGGTATTTTTTGAAAAAATTTAAAAAGATTGAGTCCTCCAGTAAACTCCGATTTCAACTCTTCTACTAGGGATGCAGATGCTAACTTTACAAGTTCCCAATCATAAGGATTTTCTGCTAGTTGAGCAACTCGGTAAACAATTTGGTCTGAAGGGAGTTGTGCTAGCACCTGATTGATGGCTCTGACAACTGGAATAAATTGTAAGCTATATCTTAAGAGTTGATCGATATTTTCTAAACCTAGTTCCCAATCCTTTCTCAACCAATATTTCAAGCGAATTGTTAGTAAAGGTAAAGGTAAAGGAGTAATTCGAGGCAATAACCAAGAGCGATTCTGAACTGATATCAAGTTCAGTGGTACAGTAATCAACCAATTTTCTGGATTCCAAATTCCCACACTAAAAGCTATGGCAACCACTAAGCTAGGTAATACACCAAGTACCAAATTTCCTAGCAAGCTCACAAATATAACAAGCGTTACACAGATAGCTACACCTTGCGCTAGACTTCTCATTACACCTCCTCTCATGCTTCCTGTGTTTTTTTCTGCCAAACCTTTCATTAACCCAAACATCAAGCCAAACACGAAGATAGATGCTACACCTTCTGGCAATGTTGCTACACTTACCATCACACTATACACTACACCATACGCTAAAATGTTTCTTTGCTCACCTGTTATATCTCCTATAATGCAAAGTATCATTCCTGTCATCATGCCATACAATACATTTTCCCAATTAGTAGTAAAACCTATTTGCTCAAACAATTTACAAAACCAATAAGGAACAAAAACTACTAACAATACCCCTTGGAAATGTAATTTTAACATGAACTCCAACCTACTTTCCCTTGTAGTTTCTTCCGTTAAACCTTCTCCCCCCCCATAATTTTCCACATACCACCGCACCGCCTGCGGAAAGAAAAACACCCAATACAACAACCGCAAATAATCCAAAGGATTCCAAATAGAGAGGGGACGCTTCAATTGTGGCGCTAGATCGAGACGGGGAACGGAATCATTGTTTTTTTTCATCATTGTTAGCAAATAGGTTAGAAAATTAATAAAACATAACTTATATCAAATCCAATAATAATTATTATAGTCATTGCGACTGGAACGGAGTGGAAGGAAGCAATCTCAGAGATATCGCGAGATTGCTTCACTGTCGCTCGCAATGACAGAATGACTTGAGGACTTACGCAGAAACCGGGTTTATCAATAATCAGGGCAATAAACCCGGTTTCTTGTTTGGGTGCGTACTTTCAACTATCCAAAATTCCCACCAGCACATCGAAGACCTCTCCCCCAACCCCTCTCCTACGAGGAGAGGGGAGTTTCTCCCCCTTCCCTTGCAGGGAAGGGGGTTGGGGGGTTAGGTTTTTCCAAAATCCCCACCAGCACATCAACCAAAGCCTCCAAATCTCCAGGCACCCTCAAAGAATCAATATTTTGCTGAATTAAACGTTGTTTTTTATCCAAAATATCAAATATCCAAAGTTCCCCCATAGTTACACAACCAAAAATTAAATCCTGTTCCGGTTCCCATTCTGATAATGCAATTAACTCCACAGCTAACTGTGTAAAACCTCGCGTCATATCATCATGTTTGGCCTCAATTACTAACAGTTGAGAATTACTTTGTAGGAAGTAATCAAGACTACCTTTCAATCGTTCATTGACATTCAAAGGATATTCAATTCTGAGCTGACATTGACAGTAGCGAGCGACTTCCAAAAGTACCGGAGCAATTAAAATTTCTCGCCGTGCTGCCTCACTACTCAAACTAACTAAAGGCAAAGTTTCCTCTATTCGCTGACGTAATTCTGACAAACGTTCCAGTTGCCGAGTTGATGTCGGCAAAGACAATCTTGTTCTTTGGAAATTGTAGTCAAATTCAGCTAAAATATCGTCAGTTTCCTAGGGCAACTCAAAGTAAGAGCGAAAGGTGTAAGATTTATTTTCCTGAAGAATAGAATGCTTGGACATACGGAAGTCATAAATTTAAAAGTAAAAATCAACCACATAAAAAAAATGATAACCCTGTAGGGACGTTGCATGCAACATCCCTACTTTGCCACATTTATTTATGGTATTTATGGTCTTTTATTCATCTGAGGGCAAAATATACCAATTCCCACAGTAATTTCATCAATTTTCCACTCCAAATCTAGCTAATAGTTCCTCACGAGATAAGTGAGATAACTGTAAAATTAGCCTATTAAAATCTTCTTTTGGCAACTCCATAATCTGTTCAAGAATTACCTCTAGTTGGCTATCCAATTTGCCAAAGCGAAATACAAGTAAGCTTTCGAGCATTTCTTGATATCCTTTTTGTCTTCTTTTTTGTATTTCTAGTTGCATATCTCGTTATATACCTTGTTGTTTTCTTGACTAAATAGCCTGTTGTAAACGTTGAAAAAAAAGTGGTGATAATGTCATAATTATCCTCCAAATCTATCTAATAGTTCCTCACGAGACAATTGTAATAGTAAGGGCATTAATTCTGGTAAAGATAAAGATAGTAAAGGTTCAATAATTACCTCTAGTTGGCTATCCAATTCTCCAAAGCGAAATACAAGTAAGTTTTTAATAGTTTCTCGACGTTCTTGTTGTAAACCTTGTTGTATACCTTCCTCTCTACCTTGTTGTACTCCTTGTTGTAAACCTTGTTGTATACCCGACTGAGTAGCCTCTTCTAAACGTTGAGAAAAAAGTGGTGATAATCTCATAATTAACTCCCTATCTTCTGGATCTACATCTGGATTTACTTCTATATTACTCAGTAAATCTGATAATAACAATAGAGCATTATCACGCTGGGGATTATCCTTGGGTAAACCTTCCAATTCATCAATGGCTTGAGACTGAACTTTTCCCCTACCTAATATTCTCAGCCACATTGTTTCTGGAGTTCTTGGTAATTGATGAATTACTACTATTGCTGTACGGAAATATTCTCCGAAAAAGTAAATTCCCGAAGACCAGTTTTCTTCATCTAGAGTAGCTCTAAATCCATTTAATATATTTTGGGAAGCTGTAGGAGTTAATATCCATAATTTGGGATAATCATCTATAGAAATACGAGTTTTATTTCGTTTCGCTTCACGTTGAATTTCTCCTTTAACTTCTAGTAATTTGAGAAGACAACTATCAATTTCATCAGGAGTAACAGGATTACGATAAGGTTCAAATAAAGCTGAAGTTGTAGCCAAGCGACCTAATAATCCTAATTCTTCTGGATTTCCTTGAAGTTGTGGTTGGGGAGAAAACCAAACATCTATTTGTCTGACCTCTCCTCGAACTTCACGGGGTGCTTTTACTTCCCCAATACTTGATAGTAATTCTTCTAAATATTGTTTGGCAAATTGGTCGTGGGGGAATTGGGTCATTTCAATTATTAGTTATTACTTATCAGCAATTAAAAAACTGCTATAGCTTTTTCCTCTCAAATAATTCATAACATTGATGCTTCACTTTACCAGGATGACCATCACTTGTTTTAATAATATCTGAAATCTCATCCTCACTAAACTCAATTCCTTGATATTCTTGCTCCAAAAAATCAGCCTGAAGCCTACTCTCAATAAAATCACGAATCGTTTTTTCATTCCAGGGTTCTAGATATTCTTCAATGCAGATATTTTTAAATGGTGAAGTCTTATCCCCACTATCTGGAAATAAAATATCCAGCGGTTTAGAAGCAGCAACTACTAAACGCAAAGGAGGATCGACATCATTTGCTAATCCTCGTAACTGACTGCGAAGTTTATTAGTAAACCAGTCATAACTTATATTTTCTACCACATCAAGCAACAGCAAAATTCGATATAGTTTGATATTTCTTTGTAACTTATATCCCTGACAAATTTCAATACCAACCTCCTCACAAATAGCTGTATAAAAATCATTATCATTGTGAATATTTTGCAAATCTATATATATCGGTTTTCGAGGTTTCTTGAGATATTGACTAGCTTTTTGAGCGATCGCCTTCAATAGAGAAGACTTTCCCACTCCACTCTCACCAATAATGGCAATACTACTGCCACTATTAAGTACCTCAAAAATTCTGGTAATTTCTCGCTCTCTATTAAAAAAGAACTTTGGATTATCTATAATTCCACTTAATGGGATAAAAGGATTAGAAACTTTTTCTTGAAATTGTGTTAAAGTATTGGGATTTTGTTGTCGGTCGTATCGATTATGATATTCTGTTTCTAACCATTTTAATAAGATTGGAAACTTATTTTTTCCACTATGATTTATGATTTTTTTAAATTTACGATATACTTGCGATTTTCGTTTTTTATAAGCTTCCTCATTATCATCACCCATTACAATACGACAAATTTCTGTCTCATCTTTCTCCAAATTTATCCTTTTAAATCTTCCCAAAAAGAACTCTTGTTCTGCTAAGGTCAATTTATAATCGACAGCAATATTTTTCAGAAAATCATCCCAGAATTCCCAATTCTCCATCAGCCCGACTTGTGTTTTGTTGTATTTAGTATAGCTAAAAATCTGCTTTCTCACAAAAGAGGAATATTATTTCCCCCTAATTACCCCTGGCTAAATTCTTCAGGGGGAAGTTTTTGGGGCTTACAGAATTAAGGAATATTCCATATCCTGAAATTGTAGGTTAATTCAATAGATAAAAAAATCATGCAAAGGCAAAAATCATCTCAAGAATATTGCTGTTTATTGGTTCGAGACAATAGTAATAACAACTATTATATTTGTTTCAAATGCGGTCAAAAACATTTGCAAAATAAACCAAAAATCAGATGGGATAAATTATTAAAAATAGGAACAGCAATTATAATTACCCTATTAATCAGTTTTACCTCTGTGAATCAAGAAACATTAGATTCCCAGACACAAACTATTCAAATTATTAAAAATTATGCGACAATAACTAGACTAATTTTGGAATTTATGGAAAATAAATAAACCGAAAATAATATAGCAATCATATTTCAGTTGTAAGATTTTAGTAGTAATTAGGAGTCAGAACTCAGGAGTTAGGAGTCAGAATATAAAAGGATTTTGATCTATCTTAATTCTTCTTAAATATCGATCAAAATTATTCCTGATTGCTATAATAGCTTTAAGCATTTGTGCACCGAAAATTCACTCAAAAATTACTTTAAACTTTTGATTTTTGACTTTTAATTTTTGACTTGCGCGTAGCACTGGGAGTATCTCAACCCATCCACAACCATGTACGGATTTCCTGACAATGGAATGTGGTTAAGCGATTAGAGCGTTAAAAAAGTTCCTAATCAAGTTAAAATTCAAAGAGATACAATTAACTTTGGTCAGTTGCAACTGTCGGGACTGCTCCTGAGTTAATTACGCACTTGTACTTATGTACTTTATAAAAGTCCTAAATTGCAAGATCAGACTTAGGGAGAATAATTGTGGCCAAAAAAGACAAATTAAAAAAGTCTAATCTTCTCTACCAAAGATTAAAAGAAGCATTAGAAAATGGTAGTAAAGTCCGCATTGAAGCTGAGGAAAGTTATTATGGTTTCCCTATTACTTTAACAAAAGATTTTGTAGAAATTATGGTTTTAGTGCCACCAGATGAATATGATGATGAAGATGATTCTTTTAAGCAGGTGACATGGTTGATTCGACTTTCGTCTATTTTTGCGATCGCCTACCCTACAGAATACTGGTCAACGGCAAGATTGGAAAAATTACTGGAAGTAGGTTCAAATCAAGTTTAAATTTTTTTTAGTTAAAACTATACTATATAGAGGTAAATTAACATTCTCCCGTTATTATCTTTAATTTAACGGGATTTGATTATAAAACTAAAACGGTACAGAAACCGGGTTTGTACAAATAGATATCAATATTGTGATATCTCTAAAACAAACCCGGTTTCTTATAGCGCTACGCGCAAGTCAGAAGTCAGAAGTCAGAAGTCAGAAGTCAGAAGTAATCCCTGACGCTCGTTTGAGCATTTATAAGTGTCCTAATCTTTGCTTTGACTACTATATTATTTACTTTTTGCCAAAATAGGTAAAAGATTTTTATAGAATCTGGTTGAACACAAGTCAATTTCTACCAAAGGGAAGTAATCTCGCGCCACCCCTGAGATTGCTTCCTTTCACTCCGTTCCAGTCGCAATGACTAATTATCTAGATTTGATATTACAGCAGATTCCGATGAGATTGCTTCCTTCCACTCCGTTCCAGTCGCAATGACTAATTATCTAGATTTGATATTACAGCAGATTCCGAGTATATGAAGTAAAAATATTAAAATGATCTACTTTGCAGTATTTTCTGTTCCCTGTTCCCTTCAAAAGTGAAAAATATTGACCCTATTGTGATGATCCAGGAGCAGGGGGTAATTTATATTCATTAGGATCGACTGTTCTTGCTGGAGTAGGTTTTTGTTCAGACTCAGAGGGAGTAACCGACTTCTCAGAAGTATCGCCACCACCACTTTGAGGCGAACCAGGTAAAGTTGCTAGAGCTACGCGATCGCCTCCCACCTCTCGTAACAAATCTAAAACTTGCACAACATCATTGTATCTTGCCTCTTTAGGAGCATATAATACAACAACCCCCCTAGGATTAACCTGATTATATCTACGCACAAACTTTTCGAGTTCTACAGCATTCACAGGTTGTTGTTCAATAAAAGTTTTTCCCACCTCATTCAGACTCACAAGTAACATATCTTGTGATTGAGGTTTACCCGTGCTAGCTTTTGGTAAATCAACATTAATTGCTTGCTGACGGGTTAACTGCAAAGCAGCTAAAAGAAAGAAAGTTAAAATACAAAAAATTACGTCAATTAGAGGTATTAATTCAATCCTAACTTCTTCACTAGCCAATTCTTGATTAAGTTTCATAATTTTTTGGTTTGGAGAAATGATAAATTATAGCGCTACGCGCAAGTCAAAACTTAAAAGTCATGCATTTAAAAGTAGTATCGCTCGTGAGTTTTCTGTCCGTCCCCTAAATGCGCAGTGCTATAGCTAGAGTAAAATTATCTATTGGAAAAAAATCAATATTATTTTGCTTCAATAAATGAGCGACTTTTTTGTTCTAATTGCTATATTTTTAGTCAGTTATTATTAGGTTCATCTGGAGGTGGTTCAACATCACTTTCGGGTGAAAAATCTGTTGGCTTTTTATCCTGTTCTAAACCATCAGAAACATTCCGAGAATTCTGCACCCATGAAGAAGGAAAATAAGAATTCTTATCTTGTGAATTGTGCTGATTTAAAGATGCCTGTTGCCAATATTGTCGGTAGAGCAATTCCAACTCATTGCCAGCTTTCCGAAAAACCTTCATTTGATTAAATAACAAACTTTGAAATAATCGATAAAATACCAGGCTAAAAATAGCTACTACTAAACCAGCAGCCGTACTAATTAAAGCTTCACCAATACCTACTGTTACTCCGGCAGTTGAAGAAGTACCCAGATCGCCCAAGCGAATCGAACCAAGGGAACCAATAAGACCCAAAACAGTTCCCAGTAAGCCTAACATGGGAGCCAAAGCAATTACCCCTTCCAGTAACTTATCTCCCTTCCTCATCGAGGCCAACTCATCATCAGCGGCAGCCTCCAGTGCCAATTTAAATACTTCTGGCTCCGGGTTTTGTAACCGTAAAGGTGCGTAGAGAAAACGACCAATAGGTTGTTTTACGGTACGTCTCGCCATTTCCGTTGCTATACTCCAGTCACGGCGTGCCGCCTCTAATACTCGGTTAACCGTTTGTTTTTCCTTAATTAATAGGTTTGTCCAAAACCATAGGCGATCGATTATGGTACTTAGGGACAAAATTGATAAAACTAACAGAGGCCACATAGCAGGGCCTCCCTTCTGAATCAGCTCTTCAAAAGTCACAGTATATTCACTCCAGCAGTTTCTAAGTGATTATTTACTTAATATTTGTCTATTTACTTTTTAGTGAACTACCCATCGCTGACCTTAACAGGTAGGGGGCGGGCTTCAATCTTCATTGGAAATAGCATCTAACAAAACAGAAGTTTTACCAGATGTCTTACACTCGCTCAGATTGGCAGCAGAGCTAGTTCCTAACTCCAATATCCGCAAAGCTACCCTTCGGGAAGGCTTCGCCAACATTTTTGACGTTGATTGCTGCATTGATATCATGATCGTGGGTTGTTTGACAATTTTCACAAGTCCACTTTCTCACATCAAGAGGTAAACTACCGACTTGATTGAGGCAAACATTACAAGTTTTACATGAAGGGAAAAACCTATCAACTTCTATATAAATTTTCCCAACTCTATCTGCTTTGTAACTCAGCATAGTTGTAAACATTCCCCAACCACAATCACTAATTTCTTTAGCTAAGTTGTGGTTTTTTACCATGTTTTTTACCACGAGATTTTCTACTGTAATACACGTCGCCGACACGTTTTTTGGGACGGCTCCCCTATGGTTTTCATTGACTATTTTGCAGGATAGCTTGTGTAGAAAATCATCACGATATCTAACTATTTTTCCTTGAACTTTAGCTACTTTAATTCTAGCTTTATTTCTATTATTACTTCCTTTCTGTTTGCGAGCTAACTTTTGTTGTTTCCGTTTGAGATTAATAGCGTGTTTAGCAATATGCTTAGGATTTACATATTTATAACCCTCTGAAGTTAGACAAAAATGAGTTATTCCTAAGTCAATTTCTATTACTTTTCCTACAGTTAATTTTTGAGAAATATCTTTACCATTATCAACTAAAACAGAGGCAAAGTATTTACCATCTCGATTCTTAGAGATAGTTAAAGTTTTAATTTCTCCAACAAAATTTCGATGAAGGCGACAATATACTAATCCAATTTTAGGTAGTTTTATATAGTCATCTTTAAATATAACATTTTGAGAATAACTAATAGACTGCCTACCTTTTTTAGACTTAAATTTTGGTAATTTAGCACGTCGTTCAAAGAAGTTTTTGTAAGCCGTAGATAGATTCAATGCTACTACTTGAAGATACTGAGAATAGGTATCAGTTCTTAGCCATTCATGTTCCTTTTTCAGAGTAGGTAACATTTTTTGAATAGCTGCTCTGCTCAGACTTTTTCCAGTATCTTTATATGTTTCATGGCACAAGGAAAGTGAATAGTTCCAAAACCATCTACAAAAACCGAAGCTCTTTGCTAGAGCTAGTTGCTGTTCTAATGTTGGGTATATTCTATATTTGTATGCTTGATACATTTATCACTTAATTTGCAACCATGATAAAATTATAGAATTATAGCATATATTTTTGTTGGCAAATCAATATTGTCTGTTCGCCTCTGTACCTCTGGCTCACGCCCTCTCATCCCGACCCTCCCTTGCAAGAGAGCGCGGGACTTCTTGCAGTTTTTAGTTAAGTTCTGAGGAACTATCAAATTTTAATATATATACTATAGAGATATATATTGACAAAAGTTAGAGTAAATGATATTACATAGGATTTGCAAATATTAAGATTTATACATATTTTTTTAGGCTTAATTATTGCATCAAGTTTAAGCACATTTTCCGCATTTACTTTGACGACTGGTCCAAAAGAGAATGAAATGATCGGGTGCAGACTACATAAACTAGGTTTGAAACCCATATCATTAATATTAAGGGTGTCAATGTTTGAATTTATAAGTTGTTAGTTAACAATTACGTCCCTGATTAAAATAATTAGCTGCAAAATGTGGGAATTAACATTAATTAGGAAATATTCTGGAAATAGGGGTAGGTATAGCAGAATTTAGAATTCAGAATTTAGAATTCAGAATTCAGAAGCCAGAAGTCAGTAGGGGCAAATGGCCATTACCCCGTACATTCTGAATGTGACTAAATTTGAGAGACGTGAGAATGTCCTAACTGCTATATGACTGAAAAGTTATATCATTACCCACCAACGGAAACCTCCAAAATAGCATTATTCGGGACTAAAACCCACATTTACAATTTTTAGCAAACACCATCAGAGTAACTGCAAGATGTTTATTCCCTCCATCAGTCAGGTCATTGATTATCATCCCCTTACCGCTACACCAAAAACTCCTGTAGAAGATGTAATTGTCTCGATGAGTAGTACAGGTTCAAGTTGTGTGCTAATCACAGAAAAACAATCTCCTCCCAGTGAGACCAGGATGGTCTCTCATATGATAGAACTAGGCGATCGCACTCTCGAATCCCCAGACGGAAGTTATAATTTCAACACTCAAGATACAAAGATACAATCTTTAGGGCCAGTCATTGGTATATTTACTGAGCGAGACTTAGTACAGTTAGCATCTATCGGCGCTCCTCTGAGTGGATTTCCGATTGCTCAAATTATGATTAGATCCATAATAACAGCCCAACTATCGGAAATTCCAGATATTTTTGCTCTCTTCACACTACTGGAAAAACATCAAATCAACCACCTACCAATCGTTGATAATTCAGAAGAACTTATTGGTCTAGTTACTGGCCGCAGTTTTATTTTCAATCAGCCTGAGCCAAATAACAAAAGTCTAAAAACGATATCCAAAAGTCATGATAAACCATTAAATCATCAAAATATTGCTGTCAATAAAGATTTAGCAGTCCAGGATAATGTAGTAAAAAATCAGAATAATTCACCATTACCTGTAAAAATAACCTTCGATTCATGCTTAAAATTACCAGCCAACTTAATCCAAATTAATCAGTTAGAACAAATTCATGAATCTCAAATTATCCAAGCTTCATTATCTTTATCAATTAGGCAAATTACCCAACTGATGTTTACCCATAATGTCAGTTATATTCTGATTACTGAAACAAAAGAAAACAAATCTAAAAATCAGACTGAGAGTAACCCCAAAAAACAAAATTCACAGCATCAAAAATCAACCAAAATTATAGGTACAATTAGTAGTAGAGATATAGTACAACTACAGGCATTAAAAATAGACTTTAATAAAACTAAAGCGGAGATAGTTTGTAACAACTTACCAGTGCTAATACGCTCCCAGGCTAGTTTAGAAGTAGCTTTAGGTTTAATGAAAAGAAATTATTACTTACTGCCTTTAATTGTGCAAACTTCTACAGGCAAGATCGGTAATCTTATTAGTCCTACAAAAATTATTCAACAAATACTTCTAGGCAAATCATTATATCAATCATTAGTTCGCTTTCATAATTATATAGAACAAACATCTATCAAATTGCATCAAGCTGATGAAAAACTTAAGGAATCTGCCATTGAACGGAAAAAATTAGAACAAAGTCACTTGAAAGCACAAGAAATTGCAGCCCTAGCTATTGAAGGAAATCAAGATGGAATTTGGGATTGGAATATCAAAACTAATGAAATTTTCTACTCTCCTCAGTGGAAAAAAATGTTAGGCTACACAGATGATGAAATTTCCCATAAAATTGATGAATGGTTAAATCGAATTCATCTAGAGGATATAGATAAAGTTAGTGCTGCTGTTCAAGAACACTTAGCAAAAAAAAATCCTACCTATCGAATAGAATATCGAATTAAACACAAAGATAATCGTTTTATCTGGATTCTCGACAGGGGAAAAGCCTTATGGAAATCAGGAACACCAGTAAGAATGGTGGGAACTTTTGTTGATATTACTCAGGCAAAAGAAACAGAAATACAACAACAGGAGCAAGTCGAAAATTATAGCCAAGTTATTAATAATTTTCAAGAAATAGTTTGGCAAACTGATGCTAAAGGAAACTTAATTTTTTTAAATGATACATGGGAAAAAATTACAGGTTTTTCTCCAGAAAATAGCTTAGGTGAAAATTTTTTAGACTATATTCATCCAGAAGAGATAAATCAGTTAAATTCTCCAGCAGAAAATAATCCAGAAAATACTGAGTTAGCTATTATTAATAACAAATTAGTGGCAGGTTGCTATCAATTAAGGTTGTTAACCAAAAACGGAAACTATTGTCCAATAGAAATGAAGAGTACATTGGTAGTTGATAGGGAAAATAACATTACTGGTATGGTAAGTACCCTAAGTGATATTTCTGCGAAGATCGGTATCCAACAAGACTTACAAGCAAATGAAAAAGCAATCAGAGAACTGTATGAAGTCACTGCAGGTGCAGATAGCTCCTTTGAAGGCAGAATAGTGGCACTACTTGAAATGGGATGCCGTCGTTTTGCCATGGAGATAGGTTTATTAGGACAAGTTTTAGGAGAACGTTATGAAGTTATTGCAGCTCATCTACCAGAAGACTTCCTATTTGGAATAGCAAAAGGAGACGCCTTCACCCTGGAACAAACATTTGACCGGGAAGTATTGCGATACAATGAACCCCTTGCCATTGAATCATCTAAAGATTCCCAGTGGCGACATCATCCAGCATACACGGTGCGTCGTGTAGAGTCTTATATTGGCACTAAAATTTTTGTCTCAGGAAGAGTTTATGGCACCCTCAGTTTTACCAGTCGTCTTGCCAAGAATAAATGGAGTTCAACAGATATAAAAGTTTTAAAATTAATGGCAACTTATATTGGCGGTGAATTGTTGCGACAAGATGAGATAGAAGCTTTACAAACAAAATATCAGCACTTTTTATTACTTAAACAAATTACCCAAGAAATTCGCTCTAAGTTAGATACTAAAGAAATTTTTCAGACTACTGCTACCCAAATTGGACGAGTATTTGGAGTTAACCGTTGTTCAATTCATAGCTATGTTGCTCAACCCTATCCACACCTACCTTGTGTTGCTGAATATTTGGAAGCAAACTATGAATCAACATTGGATTTAGATATTGCTGTTACTTACAATTCTCATACAGAACAATTATTAGCAGAAGACAAAGCGATCGCCTCTCCAGATGTATTTTCAGATCCTCTATTAAAATCATCCGCACCGATGTACCGGAGGTTAAAAGTTAGGTCAATGTTAGCAGTTCGTACTTCCTATCAAGGACAACCAAATGGCATTATTAATTTACATCAATGTGATTATATGCGTCAGTGGAAACAGGATGAAATAGACTTATTAGAAGAGGTGGCATCTCAGGTAGGATTAACTTTAGCTCAGGCACAAATATTAGAGTCAGAAGTTACTCATAAGCAAGAATTAGAAACTCATAATAAAGCTCTCGAACAAGCACGAGAAGCAGCAGAAGTAGCTAACCGTGCGAAAAGCGAATTTTTAGCAATGATGAGTCACGAAATTCGCACCCCAATGAATGGTGTAATTGGGATGACAAGTTTATTATTAGATATGGAATTAACTCCTGAACAACGAGATTTTGTGGAGACTATTCGCACCAGTGGGGATGCACTACTAACTATTATTAATGATATTCTTGATTTTACGAAAATTGAATCTGGGAAACTGGAATTAGAACAAAGTCCTTTGGATGTTAGAAGCTGTGTTGAAGAAGCACTAGAATTATTAGCACCAAGGGCAGCACATAAAAATTTAGAACTGGCTTGTTTAATTGATGATTCAGTACCAGGAATGATTGTAGGAGACGTGACAAGGCTGCGTCAAGTATTGGTAAATTTATTGGGAAATGCTGTTAAATTCACAGAAAAAGGAGAAGTAGTTGTCTCTGTCAGTGCTATAAAAATTGGTGAAAATAATCGAGAAGATAGTCTCTTAGAAGAGATAAATTACGAAGAAATATCTAACTTTAAAGCTCCCGGTAAAATAACAGGTAACTATGAAATACAATTTGCTGTTAAAGATACAGGTATTGGTATTCCTCCAGACCGGATGGATCGCTTATTTAAAGCTTTTTCTCAAGTGGATGCTTCCACAAGTAGACAATATGGTGGTACAGGTTTAGGATTAGCCATTAGTCAAAGATTAAGTGAAATGATGGACGGTCAAATGTGGGTGGTTTCTCAGTCAGTAGAAATCAAGAATTTGCCAGAACAAAAAAAACAAAAATTCGTCTTAAAAATTGATAACAATGGCGACATCAATCACAAAAAAAATAAAATAAATATTGAGAATGTGAATGCTACTGAATCTATAGTAGAGGTAGCAGGAACTCCACCTAATTACTTTGTCAAACCAGAAGCAGGTAGCAGAGGTTCAACCTTTTATTTTACTATTCAAGCCAAGGCAATTGCAATGCCTTCTCCTGAAAGAATTGATAGTTTCTTAAAAGGCAAAACAATATTAGTTGTAGAAAGTCATCCTGTTAATCAAGAGGTAATTAAACAACAGGTTAAATCATGGGAAATGATACCTGTAATTGCTGATTCTGCTGCCAAAGCTTTAAGCTGGTTGGAACAGAAAAGAGCTTTTGATATTGGAATTATCGCCATGAATCTTTCAGATATGGATGGATTGACATTAGCTAGAAAGATTCGCAAATTGGAAGCTGAACAAAACTCAAAACAAAATAAAAGTTCTGAGTTATCTTTACCATTAGTAATGTTTACTTATATTGGCAAAGCAGAAATTTTCCGAGAACTTCAGGAGGCAAAAATTAGTTTAGCTGGATTTTTGAATAAACCAGTCAAACAGTCTCAATTTTATAATGTTTTACTGCAAGTATTTGGAACAACAGGAGCTGGAGAGGTTAACGCTAAAACTCCTAGTTTAGGTGTGAAATATTTTCAAGACCTGAGTGAAAAAAGTAACGTTCGCTCTAATATCCGGATATTGTTAGCAGAAGATAACGTAGTGAATCAGAAGGTCGCAATACACTTACTAGAAAAAATTGGTTATCGTGCAGATGTAGCTGCTAACGGAATAGAAGTTTTAGATGCTCTCAAGCGGATACCCTACGATGTGGTATTAATGGATGTGCAGATGCCTAATATGGATGGAATAGAAGCAACCCGTCACATCTGTCAAAAATACCCAGAAGAAAAACGCCCTTGGATTATTGCTATGACAGCTAATGCGATGCAGGGCGATCGCGAGAAGTGTCTAAATGCTGGTATGGATGATTATGTGACCAAACCAATTCATCGCGAAAAATTAGCACAAGCTTTAAACAGGTTTAAACCTATCCGAAACAAAAAATCACAATCCAAAACTGATTCAGAAAATGGAGTTAGTAATCACTCATCATCTGTAGAGTTAGCATTAGTTAAAATAGACCCTCCCAAGAAACCAATTACTCAGAAACAGGAATTTACTAATGGTAAGGTAGAGTCAACTTCTCAGTTGGAAAAAACAATATCCCTCAAAAGTACATTGCCTATTCTCGCGCCAAGCAATACTGAAACAGCTTTACAGGAATTAGCAAAAGTGGATGATTTAATAGATTTAGATACAGAGGATTTACCAGCAACTGAGGAAACTACAGTGTTAGGTTTAGATTTCTTAGACGATATCTTAGAACCAAAAGACGATCAACAATTAGCGCTCGACCCTAAAATTATAGAAGACTTTCGCAATCTTTATGATGATGAACCAGATACCCTGGCTATTTTAATACAAGATTATCTTGCTGATGGCGATAAACATATGAGTACGATTAGGAAGTCTATCAAAAAACGTGATTATCCTGCATTAAAATCAGCTTCTCATACACTCAAGTCTAGTAGTGCTTTATTAGGGGCAATTAATTTTTCTGAACTATGTAAAGAGTTAGAATATATGGCTCGTGGTGTGATTGAGTCTGGAGCAGATTTTAATCTTGAAAAAGCTACGGAAATCCTTTCTCAAAGCGAAAATGAATGGGAAAAAGTGCAAGAAGAGTTAAGCCAAGAAATAAATTTATAGGGGTTAGGTTGGCGTTGGCGGAGCAAGTGCGGCAGCTATATCGCTTTAATACCGTGGGGGGTTTGGTCACTAAACCCCCTACCAAGCTTGGAGTTTTTGCCAATACTGATGATAGAATCTCCCAACTCCAAAGTAAGCGGATTTGATATGACTCCACAGTAAAATTAATTCTGATTAACAGAAAGATGCTCCTGAATAGCTTGATAACAATCAGAAACAGACACTCTTTCTGTCATTGCTTTCACTAACGCTTCATAGGCAGAGTGATGATTTTCTAACAAACTGCGAGCTTGCAAAGATGCCCAACTTTGTTTAAGTTTAGACTCCCCAGGACGTTTTAATTGTGTTAAAATTGCTGTAATCTTTGCCCGATCTTCCGCTCCACCCTCAGAATTACCATAAACTAAATCTTCTGCAGCAATACCCGCCATCCAGACAGTACAATATCGATCTACAAGTTGGTCAGAAATTATGCCCCTCTGTAACTGAGCAGCTAACTTTTGGTCATCAAACCTAACCCCCCCCTGAGCTGACTGACCTTGCCGAAATGCTTCCCAGGCACTCAGAGCATATCCACTAACAGGAATTTCTAATAAATAAGCTACCAAAAAATGTCCAGCTTCGTGACGAATAATCCGATCGCGTCTTTGTGAAGATGTTCCTTCCACTAAATCTACGATAATCATACCTCCCTGACCCTGCCATCCCAGGGTATCTATAGTTGCTAATACCAGCACAGAAAAAGTAGCGATCGCTGGTATAAGTGGAGATACATTAAATATTGGTCCTAGTAAAGCAGACATGGTAAGCACAAAAATACCAATGGCAATAATATTGAGTGAAGTTTGTCTCATAATTAGGGAATAGGGAATAGGGAATAGGAAATAGGGAATAGGGGATAGGGAGAAATAATTAATGTATCTAGTACAATAGACATCTCCAGAAAAGAGGGAACAGGGAATAGGGAAAAATAATTGATATTTATGGATAAGAATTAATTTTACTTTTTATTTCCGGAAATGTCTAATAATTGATTTTATTTTTTATGATTTGGAGATGTCTAATCTTATGTTTATAACTCTATACTATACTTCAATCTCCCCACCTCCCCACCTCCCTATCTCCCTATCTCCCCACACCCCCCACACTTCCTATTCCTGCTCTTCTTCAAGTGACCTTGCCTGCTCAAAAGTGTTTGAACTATGACTATCACCTACAAAGCGCCAATGCCAAGGTTCATAACTAATTCCTTGAGAATTATCTCTTGGAAAGGATAACTCAAAACCATAATAACCAGCATTTTCTTGTAACCATTGGAACGCTCTAGTATTTTCAAAACTAACTTTGAGGTGACTTCCTGGCGATCGAGCATCCCCAATATCAATAGCGTAACCTGTATGATGCTCGCTGTAACCAGGAGGCGCACTAACCTCAGCCCTTTGAGATGTCGCCTGTCCCCGCTCTGCCTTCACCTCAAAAAATAAATACTCTTGATCTGCCAAAGTTCTAAACCCCGAAAGAGGAACCAAATTAATATTTGCAGACCAAGCTGCATCTGCCATAGCATTAAATTTTTCTGCAGCATTTGAACGCAGTCTAACATTTTGGTTGCCAAAGACTGGTGTCAATTCTTGCCAAGATGCTTCTTTGTAGGGCAAATGTCCGAGTATATTTTCTTTCTGCTGAATGGAAGGAATCGGAGATGGCGAAGGTGAAGGTGTTTCTATAGGAGTGGGATATGGTTCAACTACTTTTGTGCCCATATTTTGTTTCATTTGGGCGACAAAAGAATTGTCTGGAGTTTGGTTAAATTGGAAGTGCAAACCAATACCAATGATTAGAGCGATCGCCCCTATCAGTAATAATTGCCAAACCTGCCATTTTTTCTGAGGCTGAAAAAATTGCTCTTTTGTACCTTCGTATTCATCTCTTACAGCTTCAGGAATATCATCTACTGGCAATTTTGCCTCGTCTGGTGTTTTTTTAAATAGACCCAGCTTATTCAAAATTTTCACCTAAAACTCCTCGGTAGTTTGAAAGCCTCTTTGCTTTAGGAACAGTTTGAAAAACGCCAGCCACGACTTTACTCACAATATCCCTGATGGGGCAGGAGAATGGTTGCCGTTCTCACAGACCTACAATAATTAGTAAAACATAAAATTCTGTGTCTGTTTTCTATTCCTGCTTCGACCGGGTAGCGTCGGCGCTATCCAGTCCACAGAGTGTCATAGTCTTTCGCTTTGTCACGCTGGCGTAATATGCGCAATGCAGAGCAGAGAGCTAACTGACCGCCAAAGCTAAATTAATACTACTTTCTAATCTATCGCTTTCTGGAGTCAAGTTTGTTTTGCCAATGTTATTGGTCGGCAAATGTTTAATGGCCAGTTACCGATTCTGTCCTTTCTACCTCATTAAGTCCATTATTATTGTGTATAACTTTTCTCGGTCTACCTGGTTTACGCTTGTGGCGTTGACTAATAGATTTATCACTAGCCACAGCTAATTCTTCTGGAGTGCATTTTAAAATATCCAGAATTTCCAGGTACTTTTGGGGAGTCATTGTTGGTTCTGTACGCCCCGTTTCCCAGTTACGAACACTGGTTTCGCTGATACCTAGTCGCTCTGCTACTTCAGCACGGGTAAGCCCCGCACGTTCTCTCAGGGCTTCCATGTCCATACTTTTTATATTTCCTCCGCCAATCATCTGATCTAAAATATAAGTTTTTTTGAAAACTGATTCGGTATTTAAATTAAGCATCTTCATTCTAAACTCCTTAAAATAGAATTGTCTAGGTTTTTTAAAAAAGACGAAATTATTGTCGCTACACTCCTAACCTTTTGAGTATTAGGAAATTAAATTTTTATTTTTTGTGAAATGAAACGCCTCAAAATACTGATTAAACCATTTTAGCTCTGTCAGTTCAGTGGGTTATGGTAAATACAGTTTAGTAGCGATAGTGGCAGCAGTAACGAACAAAGTATTTTTTACCATGACTTTAGATAGCACCTCATAAAATTTGCTTGATGTGCTTATATCTTATTTTGATGTTGTGGGAAATTGCAAGACAAAAAACAATTTTTTCTCACATCTTCATCAAATCTTCATCAAACTTCTATCAAATCTTCATCAAATCTTCATAAAAGTCTCCGAAAGACCACTTATATTATAATATTGTTAAACTTATATTATAGTTTTGTTAAACTTTAGAGACTTCTAAAAAATCAAATATATGGCACTATGCAAATAAGGCTCATAAATTTATAAAGATTCAAACTCACTCAGGGATTACTTATGACTTCTAACTTGCGGTTAGCGCCATACAACCAAAGCCAGTAATTCGGGGTAAATTTCTCAAGATCCAACAAGTCCCACATCAAGCGGAATCTCATACCGTTTCACGGAAGTTAAAAGTCAACCACCTCATCCCCCTAGGGGGAACTCAAAACTCATGTATTAAATTTTATAGGCTTAAAACTTTGACACTACAGTAATTTTAGGAAATTATTTCACAACATCTTATATGTGAAACTATTTGTGACATATTTAAAGTGAATTGGTATCAGATGCTCATCTGGGTTTTCTTGATGTTCAATAAATATATTCAATAACTCTGACTAATATTTTAGGATAGAAAAATTTACCATACTCCAATCTTCATTAAGAGAATTAGCAACTACCCTGGGGCAGAGGGAAAGTAACGCCTCTGAAGAGAAGGACCTCTGCTTAGATAGGGAAACTCAAACAAGTAAGCCGACTCGACGAAAGAGGAAAATCTCACAGTGATGTGGGAATCCCCTCGCCTTTAGGCAGGGGAGGATGTCAATACCCTAAACCTACCACCTTCTTTAAAATCCCTATTTTGTACTTGTGGCCATAAAAAACAATCCATAACCTCAGATGGTCTTGAGATTAAGAATTAACTTTGCTCTCAATCTCAAAGATAACTTTTTTCATTTTTCATTAGCATACATCTAAACAAAAGTAAATTATGGGCCTCAATCAACAATCCAATACTCATACCGTTTCACGGAAGTCAAAACTCATGGATTGAGATTGTACAAGCTGAAAACTTTTACTGAGACTAATTTCCAACAATTATTTTCAACAATAAGTATGAAACTATTTGTGACATATTTAAAGTAAAATACTATAAATTTATAGGTTATTTTGAGTATGAATCAGCCTTAGTTTTCATAAGTTGAAAAATATTGTAAAAACCATTAGCACGGGAAGGAGTCAAGCTTGCTTTTAAGCCTGTTTCTTGAATAAAATCTGGAGTTATTTGAGCAATTTCTTGAGGTGTTAATCCGTTCAAACCATCAATCAATAGAGCAACTAAACCCTTAACTAATTGAGCATCAGAATCTCCTTGATAACAAACTTTTCCATCATCTAAGTTAGCAGTAATATATACCTGAGATTGACAACCATAAACTTTATTTTCTGGTATCTTTTCAGCTTCGGGAAAATCAGGTAACTTTTTAGCATACCAAAGTAGTTGTTCATAGCGTAATTTATTAGAAGATGCCCGTTGAAATTTTTTAACAATACGTTCTAATGACGAGGGTAAAGACATAGATAACAATCAAAAAAAGATAATTTGTCAACTACAAATTTAATGATAACATACTTTATATATGTAGCAAATAGAGAAAACTATTGTTGAAAATATTAAATAAATATTGAATAATAAATAGCATTTATTTTAGATAAAATATCTTTGTTGATGAATGCCGAAATTAATCTGACCTTTAGAACCAGAAGTTATTACTCACATTCCGTAGGTAAAATTGTAAGATTAAAAGTAGTATAAATATCGGTTACTGGCTAGGTATGTATATAGTATAAATAATCTTCATTAACCTTTCTCATGGGTTAAATTCTCCGGAAAATATTCACCATAAATACTTAATTAGGGTTGGCTGAAAAAGTCTTTTGGTAAGGCTAGGAGTCAGGATAAATGGGAATTATAGAGGAGGTAGTCGCAAAAATTGTCCCTTGATTTTTCTAAACTTGAGAGACCAAAATGCTAACTTTTTGGTCTCTCAAGCTCAAAAAGTACCACTTTTTTCGCTTATTTAGGGCCTGAAATCAGGAAAAAACCCGATCGCCCATCTTTGTCCTCCATCAGCTACAATAGTTAAAGAAACTTAACAGTAATATCTGTAATAGAAACTTCTTATGTCTCTTCCTATTCGCAACGTAGCCATCATCGCCCACGTTGACCATGGCAAAACTACCCTAGTTGACTCGCTCCTCAAACAATCCGGTATCTTCCGTGAAGGAGAAGATATTCCTGATTGTGTCATGGACTCCAATGACCTAGAACGGGAACGTGGAATTACAATCCTATCTAAAAATACCGCCGTCAAATACAGAGATACTCTGATAAATATCGTTGATACTCCTGGTCACGCTGACTTTGGTGGAGAAGTAGAACGAGTCCTCGGTATGGTGGACGGTTGTTTACTAATTGTGGATGCCAACGAAGGCCCAATGCCACAAACTCGCTTCGTCCTCAAAAAAGCTCTCGAAAAAGGTTTACGGCCCATTGTTATTGTCAACAAAATTGACCGTCCCCGAGCTAACCCCCACAGTGCTGTGGATAAAGTTCTCGACTTATTTATCGAACTTGGAGCAGATGATGACCAATGTGATTTTCCTTATCTATTTGCCTCTGGTTTAGCAGGTTACGCGAAAAAAGACCTGGAAACAGAGTCACAAGATATGCAATGTTTATTCGATTCTATTTTAGACCATGTTCCCCCTCCAGTGGGAGACCCGGAAAAACCTTTGCAGTTACAAGTGACAACTCTCGACTATTCAGAATATTTGGGCAGAATAGTAGTAGGTCGTATCCACAATGGTGTAATTAGAGCTGGACAACAAGCTGCTATTGTCAAAGAAGATGGCACAGTTGTTAAATCAAAAATCTCAAAATTAATGGGGTTTGAAGGTTTGGCACGCATTGATATTGAAGAAGCTGCTGCTGGTAATCTTGTGGCAGTTGCTGGTTTTAGTGATGCTAATATTGGTGAAACTATTACTTGTCCTAACGAACCTCAAGCACTACCTTTGATTAAAGTAGACGAACCTACTCTACAAATGACTTTCTCCGTAAATGACTCTCCATTTGCAGGCAAAGAAGGAAAATTTGTAACTTCTCGACAAGTGCGCGATCGCCTGATGCGAGAATTAGAAACTAATGTTGCTTTACGAGTAGAAGAAACTGACTCTCCAGAGAAGTTTTCTGTTTCTGGTCGTGGGGAACTGCACTTAGGTATTTTGATTGAAACTATGCGTCGAGAAGGTTATGAGTTTCAAGTTGCGCAACCTCAAGTTATTTACCGGGAAGTCAACGGTCAACCATGCGAACCATTTGAACTTTTAGTAATGGATGTTCCTGAAGATGCAGTCGGTGGTTGCATCGAAAGAATAGGTCAGCGCAAAGGCGAAATGCAGAATATGCAGGTGGGTACAAATGGTCGGACTCAGTTAGATTTTTCTGTTCCTGCTCGTGGTTTGATTGGTTTTCGGGGTGAATTTATGCGCCTCACCCGTGGGGAAGGTATTATGAACCATAGTTTCTTAGATTATCGTCCGTTGGTTGGTGAAATTGAAGCTCGACGTAATGGGGTAATTATTGTATTTGAGGAAGGTGTGGCAACTTTTTATGCCTTGAAAAATGCTGAAGACCGTGGGGTGTTTTTTATTACGCCTGGTACAAAAGTGTATAAAGGTATGATTGTGGGAGAGCATAACCGCCCTCAAGATTTGGATTTGAATGTTTGCAAAAGTAAGCAGTTAACTAACCATCGTTCGGCAACTGGGGATGAATTGGTACAGTTGCAAGCGCCTGTAGATATGAGTTTGGAGCGGGCGTTGGAATATATCGGACCTGATGAGTTGGTGGAAATTACACCGGAGTCTGTGCGGTTGCGGAAGCTGAGTAAGAAATTGGTGAAAAAGTAAGGCAGTTATCAGTTAATTCAAGAAGTGAAGTCCGTAGGGGTTTGGTCTCCAAACCCTTAATTATCATTTAACTGAAATGAGTTGCACTGATAGTTATAAGAAAATTTAACAATCTTTCTCCCTTACAGACGTTCCATACAACGTTCCTACCCTACTCCCTAATCCACATTTTTAGCTGTGTCAGTCCACTACTAGACTACTCGACTTGATACCTGAAACTGGCAAAATATTGTAGGAATGTTTTCTGGAAAGTCTTACAATAATAAAAGTTCAGCTCAAAAACTTAATAAAAAGAAAAAAATCATGGAAATTGCAGCAACTACCATCGATCAAATTCTCAGCAATTTGGCATCACAACCTGACCCTGCTGGGAAAAATCTAGACTTGGAAACACAGAGAAAACAGATTAAAACAGAATTATACTCTTCTGCACCCAAGGATGCCATGATGCGAGTTATGACAAGGATGCAGTTTCAAGAAGCACCAAATTTAGACGAGATTGATTGGGAATCAGAATTATCTACTTTTCAACCAATTGAATACCCTCAATACTATCTTCAGCCTTTTCATAGTGTTTTGGGAGGATACTTGTCGGAAACTGCTGCAGTTGGTAATCGAGTAGCAATGGAGGCGATTTTAGAAAATGCTCATCCACGAAAATCGCTCGGAGTCAGAGACGAAATCGCCCAATTATTTCCTGAAGATGCTCGCCACATTTTAGACTTAGGAGCAGGTATCGGAGACGATGCAGCAGCTATTGCTCGTTATCTCCCTTCTGCTACAATAACGGCATGGGATGCTTCTCCGTTTATGATTGTAGTAGGTCGTCTGTACCACAAGGATATTCCCAATCTACATTGGAAACACGGTTTAGTGGAAAAAACTGAACTGCCAGATAATTCAGTTGATGCTTTGAATATGACTTATCTTCTCCATGAATGTCCTGATGAAATTAAACAAATTATCCTAGCAGAATGCAGGCGAATTCTCTCTCCAGGCGGTCTGCTAGTGGTAACAGATACGCTCCCTGGGGACTTGCACTCGCACAGAGGCTTTTTTGAACCCTATAAAGAGCAATGGCTAAAAGTTAACCCAGATAAGTTACTGCAAGAAGCAGGTTTTGTTAACATTAAGGCGCATCAGTTTGCCTATCCTACTTGGACTCGTGTTGGAGAAAAACCCAACTAATTTACGAGTATCAAGATTAAATTATTAGTTAGTGGGAGCATCTTGCTCCCTAACAATCCCCTATAACGATTTCGCTTCATTAATTCAAAACAAGAGCTTAAACAAATAATATATTTAACTTATTAATTAACCAGGAAAAAAAGGAGTAGACCATGAAAATTTCCGATCAAAAAAATTCAGCTACACCTCAAATAGGTGGTTATATAGTCGCTATAGCCATTTCTACAGGCTTAACCTTAACCGCCATACGCACTTTTCCTCAAATATTTCTGCCCACAGACGGCAAACAAACTACCGAAAATCAGCCTCAGCTAGCAGTAAACACAAACACCCCTAGAATAGCAAAAGTCCCCGTGAACCCTGATAGTTTTGTCGCCACAGCAGTTGAGAAAGTAGGACCTGCTGTAGTGCGCATAGATACAGAACGTACAGTAGAGCGTAATTTACCTAATTTTTTCAACGATCCATCTTTCCGTCGTTTTTTTGGAGAGAGTTTTCCCCAGTTTCCCAAAGAATATCAGCAACGGGGGCAAGGTTCAGGATTTATTACTGATAGCAGTGGTACTATTTTGACTAATGCCCATGTTGTTAAAGGTGCAGATACAGTTACAGTTAAGCTAAAAGATGGACGTAGTTTTGAAGGAGAAGTAAAGGGTCTAGACGAACCTTCCGATCTAGCAGTAATCAAAATTGATGGAGAAAATTTACCTGTTGCACCTTTAGGAAATTCTGAGCAGGTGAAAGTCGGGGATTGGGCGATCGCTGTTGGTAACCCCCTAGGATTAGATAATACCGTCACCTTGGGTATCGTGAGTTCCCTCAACCGCGCCAGTTCCGAAGTTGGTATTCCTGATAAACGCCTTGATTTTATTCAAACTGATGCTGCCATTAACCCTGGTAACTCTGGAGGTCCATTGTTAAATTCCCAGGGAGAAGTGATTGGTATTAATACAGCTATTCGTGCTGATGGGCAAGGTATTGGGTTTGCGATACCTATAGATGAAGCAAAAGTAATTCAAGAAAAATTAGCTAAAGGTGAAACTATACCTCGTCCTTACATTGGGGTGCGGATGATTACTTTAACTCCAGAAATCATTGAAAAATTTAATGAAAATCCTAATTCCTTAATACAATTACCTAACACTGGAGGTGTTTTAATAGCACAGGTAATTCCTAGTAGTCCAGCAGCTAAAGGCGGTTTACGACGTGGAGATGTAATTACAGAAATTGATGGTCAAAAAATTACTACTGCTGAAGAATTACAGAATATAGTTCAGGAAAGTCAAATTGGTAAACCTCTAAAAATTACAGTAAAACGTAGTTCAGAAACTCAAACATTTTCTGTAAGTCCAGGAGAGTTACAGGATGCTAGTTAATCAAAATTATTTATGGATTTCATAATTATAATTGGGTTACTTTTCAGGAAAGATATTTATTAATTGATAATTATCTCAAGGGAAACCGTAACCGAATTGAATATAAGGAAATATCCTAGTACTTTTTCCCCCTATCCAATGGGAGGCTTTTAACCTGAATTATTTACAGCAGTTTCGGAGGCGTGTGAAGTACAAAGTTTTATTGTCCTAGGGAACAGGGAACAGGGAACAGGGAACAGGGAACAGGGAATAAAAAGTAGTCTTATGACTGTACCTCAGCATCCTCAAAAGTGCTGTAATTAATAATTATTAATTATTCAGTCAATTTAGGGTGGGCAAATCTGAAAGCATTCACTATAAACAATATTTGAAAATTATACCAATTTGATAAATTAATGCGTAGGGGCAAACAGCCGTTTGCCCCTACAATGTATTATTTTTGAGAAATGCTATTATACCAAATCCGGTTTACAAAGAAGGTTACCCATGAAGGTAAGGCAGAGGGCAGAAGGCAGAAGGCATAAGGGTTAGAATGATTTGGAGAAAGTAGGTTTTTATAACCGGATTTGATATTACTATTATTAAAAGCGATCGCTCAAATTCAAAATATATTATAGCGCTACTTGAATCGGGAATAGGGAACACTTAACTGGGAACAGTTGACTATCAAAAGGTTTCAGGATTTAGAAATGTCCGCGCCCTATTTGCGTAGTGCTATAACTCTCTAGTTTTTATTGTTAATTTGATAAGAAAGTCCCTCTAGTCAATTGACTGAGGGATTTATCTGATTTTTGAGGTAAAAAATTGGATTCACTATTGAAGTTTAGACTCATAAGAAACTAGACATTAATAGTGGCGTTATTGGTTGGTTTCTACTTTTTGATTTTGCGTTTCAATGCTGAACCCAAACCTAAAGTAGTCAAGGCTAATAAACCAATAGTGGAACTGGGTTCAGGTATAGTGGTATTGGTTCCATGAGGTTGATCCCATACAATATCGTTAACAATAAACGGATCTTCACCCATAGTGCTTCCTGCTATCCTTTCATTTCCTAAACCTATAAACCACTCGCCTATCGTGATTCCCTCACCAGATGGATCGGGAGCGTTAGTGATAACTTCAGGCATCCAGTTAAAATTACCATTATCAACAAAGTAATTTTTGTTGTCTTCTAAAGCTTTACTCGCTCCAACATCAATAATCAAGTTACTTGCCATATTAGTCATAGTTGGCAAATAATAAGTGTACTCCCCAGGGCCACCTGGTTGGATACCAGCAACAATTATGTTAAAGTGAGCATTTTCTTTATCGGGGTTAGTGGCATTAAAAAAACCACTTAGCTTAAGTACCTCAATGTCATTTGGTACATCATCCAAGAGAACATGAACAGAAGTATCCCCAATAGTTGCATTATGTACTACAGGTTGATTGATAAATTGAACACCATTGGGATTATTAAATGAATACCCAGTCGCACTTTCCAAATTGAATTGACCCTCCAAAATATCCATTCCATCAAGATTTAAATGTTTTGGAGGTTGAATATTAAGTTGAAAACTCCAAGCAGGAAGACTAATTCCAGCAACAGCTATTGATAATATCGAAGCACTTGTCAGTGTTTTTAAAGCTGAATTTTTCATCTTTGACTTTGTTCCTTGAATGTAATTTAATTATTTTGGGAAACCTCACTCACATAAAATTGGTATAAGTTAATTTGGCATCCCATCTATCATTAGAATTACACAAAAATTCCAGCCCGATCGCTCACTTTTTTGCTCACCTATCCGTTCATTTACCTGTTCAAAATGTTCATTTACCTATTCAAAATGTTCATTTATTTGTATAAACTTTTTTAGCTTTTAAAATTCATACTTGTGAGCAATAATTCTGATTGGATGCACAAAATAGTATAGAAAAAATAGTGATTTTGGTAATGGCAGAAACTCTTGATATTTTGCACTAGGCACAACAGAAAAGCAAATTATATTACGAGCTTTTAGGATTCTTCGTCTGAAGCTTCTTGTATATAAAAGGAAAAAGTGTAGAATACAATGGGGAACACTGCTCAAAAAGCGAAAAAGAAAGTGCTCTAATTCTGTAGTTGGGTTACCTAGGGTAAATAAAAAACTTTTGCTTACTTGAGAAACAACTAATTTAACAACTGGATCTGCTTTCTGGATTTTTTGCCAAATTGCTTCTGGAAAAGATACTACCCAAAGTTCATTTATTAGTAAAAGAGCAACGAACCATTTGTTCTGCTTTGAATTCGTCTAAATCTTCATTTTTAGCAGACATTATTCCTAATACTTGTGGTAAATATTTTTGAGTATTCACCATATTCAAAAAAGGAATCCAAAGTTTACAGTAAGGGCAATCTCGACTTAAGAATACTACAAAATGAGAACCTTTGTGTAAATTATGAGGACTATTTTTTAACCAACGATTTTTCCAATGATTACCAATTTTCAGGCGAGAAAAATCTATTAATGGTTTCTCTTGAGATTTCCAAGCCATTATGGCAATTATCAACATTACTATCAAAGTTAATATCCATTCCCAAGTTTGAGTTTGATGATTGGGAATAGGATTTAACCAAGCAATTGTTAGTTGAGGTACAGTATTTTTTTCTATTCCTTATTCCCTATTCGCTGTTGCCTAAAATCGAAAATTTGTGTATCTCACCAATTTGAGAAATGCTATATAACTTATGTTGAGTAAAATACTTTGCAGGGGAGTAACAATGACTATTCCCCCATAGCAACCACAATATTCTGTTTTTCCTGTAGAAATTGACCAAATAGTTAATATTGATAAAGCGATTAATAAGGTAATTGAACTAGGGATTAAAACTTGAGGAAATATATTGAGAATTAAACTTAATCCTAAAGCAGATTCTATACTTATGAAGGCGATCGCTAATTGTCTATAGTTGGGCTTTAGCCCCTCAAATATTTATCAAAATAATATGGGTCTAAAACCCCGCCTTTTAAGGCGAAATATTTTTGGAGCCTTGCTCAAATACCCGTTACAAAAATCACTTCTGACTTCCCCTCCTGGGAGGGGTGAGGGGTGGGTTGACTTCTGACTTCTGACTTCGTTAACTTTGGGCTAAAGCCCAACTACGAGCTTAATTATAACTGTTCTACCGAACATAATATTATTAGTATGTAATTATTTCCACCTTTTCATGTCGGCTACAGCCTAAATAAAACTTATATAAAGAGTTAATATTTTATTTAAGAATATCTAGTATAATGCTTAAAATTTGGTATCAAAACTAAGTTATATCGGATTCGATAGTAACCAAAACACATAATAATAATGCTTCTGTCCATTCAACTACAGCACCGTAAGTATCACCAGTATGACCGCCCAAACAATGGTTAAACCAAGCACCTGTCAGTAGAGCGATCGCTATTCCTCCTATTGCCATTCCAGAAGCTACTAACCAATTTTGAGGATCTAATAAAATCAGAATTCCACTCAGACTCAGCAATAAAAGTACCCCTAGTAAAAAATCCCAAATAGAATATTTTGCCTTTTTGTGAAATGCTCCTTTTCCAGTAGGTTTGAGATAGGGATAACGAGCGATCGCTACTAACTGACCCCATCTTCCCCAACCTGCTACTCCCATTAATATTAAGAAGCGATCGCTATCTAAATCTGTTAAAGCTGTAATTTTTAGCAATAGTAGAGCGATCGCTGCCATTGCACCAAAAGCTCCTGTAGCACTATCTGCCATAACTTCCAGTCTTCGTTTTTGGTCTAGCACTGCTAACCCATCAGCAGTATCCATCACCCCATCCAAGTGTAAACCACCAGTTAAAGTAATTCCAGATATAATCACTACAGTCGATCTAGTAAGTACAGGCATCCCTAAAGACTGTAATCCTATATCTACTAAACTCTGAATAACTCCAATTATCAATCCGATCAATGGAGCAAAACGAGCAATACCGTGAAAATCTAAATTCCAATCATGGGGAATTGGTAAACAAGTGTAAAAAGCAATTCCAGCACTGAGCTTTGCCAGAATTTTCCTAATTAGTTGTATCAATATTTACCACCAAAACTTTTTTTTTGAGAAATAGTATAAACAGTAGGGAGGTTCCATAGAACGTCTCTACCAGAATATTTTATTTATAACTAATTATCCAAACACGATATGAGTTGACAAAATAAATTTTATATGGTATTAAATCTTTAATGAAGAGTTTTAAAATTAAATTTAATAATCGCTCCAAAAATTAAAGAATGGTGCTAAAGGAGATATTATTGGTTCATATTCAGAGAAACTGTGCCAGAATTGGAATAGAAACAGCACTATCTCGTAACTAAGAACAAAAAAAAATTGTTCTGATAACTGTCTACCAAATCAGAGGCTTTTGCTATATGAGTTCCAATAATTCTAACCACAGGGTATCAGCACCTTGCATAATTGACAATGGTATTCTTGTCAACAAACGTGATATGCAAAGACTGTTGATAGATTTAGGCAGAGTCCGCTATATCCATACTCAAGATGGCCAAATTCAAAGCCAAGGAGAAGGATATATACTAGAAGTATTTGCGGATCATCAAAGGTCAACCTTAGTTGCTAATCACTCAATATATTTGAATGTATTTAGTTTTGACTACCTAGAACTTGGGAAGTCCTCATGTGAAGAAACATATTTTGATTTAGTTAACGAAGGACGACAGTTAAGACTAATCCCCCTGTCAAACCCCATGCAGGAAGAAACGTGCAGAAATATTAATGCTGCGGCTTTTGATGCAGTGATGGATCAAGTTTTGTCATCTAATTGGGATGTTCAGGTGGATGATGATGACTGTCCATTTTAAGTTGAAAGGAAAAAGAAAAAATAGGGGATAGACAGAGAAAATATAAACTTTTCCAATTCTAGAGAAAACAGTTCATTAATGGATAATTGATAATTACCTCTGGTTAAAACAAATGCGGGAATTGAATATAAGGAAATATCCTAGCACTTTTTTTCCCCTTGAAAGGGGAGGCTTTTAACCAAGATATTTAATTAATAATTATTAATTATTAATTTTCGGTAAAATATTCTAATCGCCAAAACTGATATTAATTCACTTTAAAGATGTCACAAATAGTTTCAAACTTTAAATGTGAAATAATTCCCTAGAATTACTGAGCAAGCAAAGTTTTGAGTATATAAAATCTTACTTTTAACTTTGGACTTTTGACTGTCTTACCAAGAGTTCCCTTACGCGTGTCAATAACTTGGGGTCTAGGCGATGCATGACTTCCGTGAAGTGGTATTATAGCAATACGCAAATAGAGTGCGGACATTTATAAATGCTCAAACGAGCGTCAGGTATTACTTCTGACTTCTGACTTCTGACTTGCGCGTAGCGCTATACTATCCCATGTCCCAAAGCTTTTCCTTTCATTCTCAGGCTCTTTGTAGCTATACAAAAGCTCGTGCTGGTGTTTTTTCGACTCCTCATGGCAATATAGATACACCTAGGTTTATGCCTGTGGGCACTTTGGCCAATGTGAAAACTCTCACACCTGCTCAGTTGGAGGCAGCGGGTGCGCAGATGATATTGGCAAATACTTATCATCTTCATTTGCAACCGGGAGAAAGTATTGTCGCTGGTGCTGGTGGGTTACATAAATTTATGGCTTGGAATGGGCCAATATTAACCGACTCTGGAGGCTTCCAGGTATTTAGCTTGGGAGATATCCGAACTATTAGCGAAGCAGGAGTTAAGTTTCGCTCTCCTCGTGATGGTAGTATGATTAATTTGACTCCAGAACGTTCGATCCAAATTCAGAATGAATTGGGAGCGGATGTGATTATGGCTTTTGATGAGTGTCCTCCTTACCCAGCGAGTCGGGAGGAGGTTGAGTTAGCAACAAATCGCACTTATCGATGGTTACAGCGTTGTATGGAGGCTCATAAACGTCAGGATCAAGCTTTGTTTGGTATTGTTCAAGGTGGTGTTTATGCGGATATGCGTTCTAGAGCAGCGAGGCAGTTAGTAGATTTGGATTTACCTGGTTATGCTATTGGTGGAGTAAGTGTGGGAGAACCTGGGGAGTTAATAGATGATATTGTGAAGGTGACAGCTCCTTTGTTGCCGGAGGATAAACCTCGTTATTTGATGGGGGTTGGTACTCATAGAGAAATGGTACGAGCGATCGCTTCGGGTATAGATTTATTTGATTGTGTAATTCCGACTCGTTTGGGGCGACATGGGGCAGCATTGGTTAAGGGTGAGCGATGGAATTTGAAGAATGCTAAGTTTAGAGAAGATTTTAGGCCACTAGATGAGTCTTGTCCTTGTTATTGTTGTCAAAATTTTAGTCGCGCTTATCTTGCTCATTTGGTTAGAGCTAAGGAAGCTTTGGGTTTCACTCTTTTGTCTCTGCATAATGTTACAGAATTGATACGTTTTACCCAACGTATTCGGGATGCTATTTTAGGCGATCGCTTTACCAGCGAGTTTGCTAGTTTGCTTTGAAGGCAGTTAACAGAGTCCAAGTAGAGGGGGTGAGAACGAGCGATCGCCAACTTATTAAACAGAAGTACAGAGTATTAAAAGTAGAATATTTTCAAGGCTAGATTTGTAGAGATTATTGTCGAAAATAATAGTAAATGTTTGACTATTTTCACAGAAGTCTAATAGACCTCTCCAAAACTCAAAAATAAAATCAATTCTTATCTATAGATTATCAATTAATATCATCTCCGGCTGAATAGTTATAATTAAAGCTTGTAGTAGGGCTTGAGAAACTTCTATAACTTAGGGCTAAAGCCCTACTACAAACAAAAATTTTTTTATCACTCATTATCCGGACATGATATAATTCCCTCTATTGGTTATTGCCTATTCCCTCTTTTCTGGAGATATCTAATAACAAACTATTCTAATCAATGAAGGGGTTATTATAATGTGTTATCAACTGTTTTTAGGAGACTTTTTTTAGCCCTTTCTTTATAGATTTTGAAAGGTTCAGTTTGCGCTTAAGAGTTGAAATTGCATCTAAAGTAGCAAAAGTTAGAATACTGAACGTACTCATGTATTCTGGCACATCTACAGCAATCTCAATTTCCCTAATCCGAAAGCTGCCATTGCGATTCTCAGTATAGAAATCGAAAACTAAACCTTTGGCAGGAACAGGAAATAGAGCATTAGTTCGGTCACCATTAAACTTAACACCACCACTGAAATCTACTTTGCGATCGGTTAAACCTAGAAATCCTGCTTCAGGGAAAAACCGGAGGGTGTTAGTCCCAAAAGTGTTAGTAATCTGTAAGTTAATTCCATCAATGCCAATATCAAATTCGTCAACTCCTGGGCTAGCATTACTTGCATCCTCAAAGGTAATGGATAGTAGAGTCACTTCTTGATTAAAAATAAAACGCGTATCCACTCAATATGATGGGGTAGGGAATGATTATAACTGCCAAGACCAATC
>NZ_JBNHEP010000119.1:0-3698 GCF_050015995.1 Dapis brunnea BLCC-M229
CCTGGTTGATTTGAAGTTATAGCCATTAAATTAGTTAATCCTAAATCAATACCTGCAACGTAATTAGATTGTTTTTGTTCTACATCGGAAACAGTGTAAACAACTTCTATGACATAGCAATTTAGCTTAGGTACAATACGAACTTGGTTAATATTACTAACAAAAGTAGGAAATTCAATACTAGATTGAGAAAGTTTAATTATTCCTTTATTTAAAGCAGGTTTAGATAACGCATCTGATGGATAAATCACAAGGTTTATACCGCGTTCTTTATGCTTATACTTAGGTATCTTTGGTTGGCCTAAATATTTATCAGGGTATTTTGACCAATCTTTTAATGCCGCTAACCAACCTTTCCAACATTCTGAAACTCTTCTAACTATTTGTTTACTTACCTTTGTCGGTAAATACCTGTAAGCTTCTAAATTTTTGGTTTGGTGGTAGATATCTACCGAATTGTAGTATTTACCAGTTTCAAAAAAGTGATGCCGTTGTAAGTAGGTAGCACTATTGTAGAGATGTTTTGAATGTAAAGCTAGGCGATCGCATTCTTTCCAATGCTGATGTTGTTTGCTTATTATGTGTTTTTCTACTAATTGCATTGTTCGACCTGCAATGTAATACTCATATTATATATGATTTATTTCCAAAATGTAACCATGGCCAGGAAAAAGATTTACAACGAAGAGAAACGTAGATTTACTATGACTTTAACTGAGACAGCTATACAGTGGTTGGAGAAAAAACAAATGGAACTAGGTGCAAATAGCTTAAGCGATGTAATTGAACGTATGGCCAGAGAAAAACTAGACAAAAGGTGAGATATGTCGAGTTATGGGTAGATTTTAGTTAACTGTTTCTCACCCCCTCTGAAATTTTGTCTTAGGCCACAAAAGCAGCCAACAAAAACAGACTGTCTACTAAAATTGTACTCAATACTGCTGCTCCAAACCCCCACCAGTATAACTTTTTAGACTGCAAAGGTACAATACCAAACAGCAATAGAATCCCAACTAACACAATAATCCAAGTTATCCCCCAGGAAGTACGCACTTGAGTTAAAGCATCTTGAAATACTTCTAAGACCATTTCTGGTTCAACTATCATTAACTGTCGCCAATAAGGAATTAGGCCAGTTATGTAGAAATATCCGTCTGTAACTGCTGTACCTAGTAGAGACCCTAAATAAAAACAGTTGCCTACCATTTCTCGATTGTGTCTCAAAGACCATATTGCCAAAGGTACAAACATTGCTTCAACTGGTAAGTGGAGAAATGGTTCCTGTCGTAGCCAACCCCAGTATATCGAACCGGTGAACCAACTCCAAGTAAACCCCAATAATAAATCACCCCATAAATTAGTTGCTCTGTTTCTCAGCAATTTTAAACTTAGCCACAACCAAAAGCCTGTCATCCCTAAACTTAACCAGGGCAGTTGACGTACCATTGGAGCTTGAAAAAAGACTGGTACTGACACTAGAAATACAGCAGTGCCGAACACAGCCCATTTTTGGCTGATTCTAATTTTTTCTGAAACAAATACCAAAAAATTTTTCTCCATCAGAGCTGGAAAAAAATTATCTACTATAGCAAAAAAAGTATTTTCAAACAAGGTATTTTCAATATTTTTTACTTAACTTTATTTTATTTAATATATCATAGATTTTATCCCCTCCTAGGGCATCTTTATATTAACAACATTTTTATCCCCCCAATGGGGATTGTTTAGGAATAGTTAGTATTTGCTGAAAAAAACAGAGTGTGGGAAGTGTGGGTAGGTGTGGGAAGTCAGATTGTCTGCTCAAAATGCGAACTTTTTTAGCTTAAAAGACCGAAAAGCTGGCACTTTTTTCGACCGAAAAAGGCACTTGCCTTTATCTTTCAATGCTTTGAGAGTTAATCAGCAAGCCCTAGTTAAAAATAGACAAAACCGATGGAAAATAAAGGGTTTTGATGGCTGAAAATTGCCAAAATTAACTAAATTTAATTAATGCTATAATTCACTAATAATTCTAGGAAAACGCTACTTGATGAAATTTTTCTGTGCAGTCATTCTCAGCGCTCTAATTTTTATCTCTCTAGAAAAAGTCGGCCAATCATTACCATCTGAGCCAATAGCCACTTCCGAACAGTTGACTATTTTTCAGGCAGTTATTCTCGGAATGGTACAAGGATTAACAGAATTTTTACCTATTAGTAGTACCGCTCACCTGAAGGTTGTCCCTGTAGGGCTAGGTTGGGGAGACCCTGGTGTAGCCTTTACTGCAGTTATTCAATTAGGCAGTATTGTTTCTGTTGTTTGGTATTTCTGGGATGACTTGACAAAAATCACAATTGGTACATATAAATCTATTTTGAAATCTGACTATCAGTCCCCAGATTTCAAAATGGCAGTTGGCATTGCCTTTGGTACCTTACCAATAGTATTTTTTGGATTGTTGATTAAACTGTTTATTCCAGATTTTGATAATTCCCCACTGCGCAGTACAGTAGCGATCGCCATTGCTTCAATAGTTATGGCTTTGTTATTAGGTATCGCAGAAAGAGTTGGAAGCCGAAAACGTAACTTTGAACAACTAGATATTAAAGATGGGATACTGATGGGTATGGCCCAAACCTTGGCATTAGTTCCTGGAGTATCTCGCTCTGGGTCAACTATTACAGGTGGATTGTTTATGGGATTAGAAAGAGCTACAGCAGCAAGATTTTCTTTTTTATTAGGTCTTCCAGCGATTACTTTAGCAGGTTTAGTGGAACTGAAGACTCTCTTCGATGAAGGGTTTGGAGGTATAGGCTTATTTCCTACCATCGCTGGCATTATCTCTGCAATAATTTTTTCTTATATAGCAATTGCTTGGTTAATTAAATACTTACAAACTCAAGATACTTGGATATTTGTTTGGTACAGATTAGCTTTTGGGGTATTAATCTTAGTGGCAATAGCTAGTGGTGTATTGCAGAATGTATAGCATTGACTTCTCCCTTGGTTAAAACAAGGGATTCTAATTATTTAATCCCGGAGCGATTGAAAGGGCTTTTTCAAAATTTAGGAGCGGTTTAATAAGGTATTTTTGTTCATAAACAAATTAGGCATAAAAACATTTATTTAGTGGCAAGATTTGCAGTTATTTGATGTCTTTAAAGTCTAAATTTGATGGTATTTACAGAGAAAAAATATCTATTTGAAACCATTTTTTAACTGTTTTCTCTAGAGGGAGTCTGATTTGTTTGCCTTTGAATTTTAATGCCTGTTTGAGATAAGTTACTAAAGCATATCCCCCTTTTTTACGATAGTTAGGAAGTTGTGGCTTATTAATTAGGGTTTACTGATTAAATCTAAAAGCACTGACATATAACTGACATATAAAGGTAAGTGCCTTTTTGGAGCGAAAAAAAGTGAAAATTTTTCAGCTTGAGTGACCAAAAATTTAGGATTAAAGGCAGAAAAGTACAGTAAAGATACAGCTACAATTATTCCTTCTACTTTCTGTTTCTCCCCACACTTCCCACACTTCCCACACTCTGCTTTTTTCAGCCAACCCTAATTAATTCTCCTCGTTTATATTGAGCATTCAACTGTTTAAACGATTGAAATGATTCAGGGATCTTATGAGAATTTGTTGGGCATCTTGGGAGTAGAGAAATTGATAGTGTTTATTGGTTTTATCTTCTTTTTCTAAATCATATTTCCCGAGAATT
>NZ_JBNHEP010000119.1:3798-8329 GCF_050015995.1 Dapis brunnea BLCC-M229
GTGTTTATTGGTTTTATCTTCTTTTTCTAAATCATATTTCCCGAGAATTTTATGTTGAAATGATTCAGGGAATTTATGAGAATTTTTTGGGCATCTTGGGAGTAGAGAACTTGATAGTGTTTATTGGTTTTATCTTCTTTTTCTAAATCATATTTCCCGAGAATTTTATGTGTTTTAAAATAGCGTTGACGACCATATTATAGATACCAGAATCAGTTAATTTATTAGATTATGAGCAGATATAGTCATTCTGAATAAGACTGGAAAACTTTTTTAAATGAAACTTTTTCAAGGCAAGAAAATCTTGTCTCAATCTTAACTGGAATGACTATAAATTCTAAGACAGCTTTGAGTTCTTCATTTGGTTTAATTAAAAGTTGTTGACAACCATACAGAACTATAATTGAACATTTGATAAAATTACATATAGTTTAGAATAAAACACGGCAGGTTACAACTATCTGACGCTTCATCTCTTACTTCAAAGACAAGGCATGAAGCGTTTATGCTACTTATGGTAAAAGTCACCCAGTAAATAATTTTTCGTAGATTTTTGCTGAAAATATCTTGCCTTTTACCTTCTGGAGCTGTTCCCTGCTCCAGCAAAAAATCTATATCTTTTTCTGAAATATCTAATATATAGCGCTATATAAATAGCTTTAATACATAGCACTATATAAAAATGTATAAATAACTCAAAAATCAAAAATACCTAGATGTAAGGGTTTGGTAACCAAACCCCTACCTAGGAATAAACAAAGCTACAAAAAGCAAAAAAACTTAAGACATTGCTTGAATAATATAGTCAAAGTAAGGAGCAGTTTCCTTAGCATCTTCTTCATCAAGTAAAGCAAGACTTGCTTGCTTTAAACAACGAATTGACTCTACCATTCCAGGAACAGGTACACCCAAGGAGTTATACATTTCCCGAACACCAATCAAACCAATACTTTCAATGGGGTCTTTATCCCCAGCTAGTATCCCGTAGGTAATCAAACGTAAGTACCAACCATAGTCCCGGAGGCATAAGGCACGCTCGCGCTGACCAAAAGCATTACCTCCAGGAGCAATAAAATCTGGACGCCTGCGCCATAACTCCTGACTAGCTTTGTCCACAATTTTTTTCTCATTTTCAGAAAGCACGCTAGCAATTCGTACGCGCTGCTCACCGGTTTTCAAAAAACTATTTATGGATTGAAGTTCCCCGCTACTGGGGTAACGTAATTCATCGTCTGCTTTGAGAATAACTTGACTAACTACACTCATAATTATCGAAAATTTGCTGAATTATATTTTATTTTAACCATTGACGGCCTTTCCACATCATCAAATTTTAGAGATTCTCTATTTATGCCAAAATTTTTATGGGGCAATTAAGTAGGTTGGCGTTAAAATTTATTGTTATGACAAGCCAACAGGCAATAGCTCCAGAAGGCAACATAGAAGAAATTTTGAGCAATTTTACTTTTATAGTCTATATTAGTTTCAAATAAAAATGAGACGGCTAAATCTGTCATTTTAAAGGATTATCTCAAGGTTAAGTGTCTCGATAATGCTTACTTGCTTTTTGGTTAAACCTTTTATGCCTTGTTTATCCTTTATTGACTGCAATCTAGAACTTTCGCGTGTTGTACCACTGGTTAATTGATTTAAGTTTTCTACCGTCCAAAATAAACGATGACCCAGTATTTGATACACAAGTTGCACTTATTATCTAAACCAAGGTCTATTGCTAGTGCATTGTCAGATTTTACTACTGTTTGTTGTCCCTCTTCTGTAATAAATTCAACTTCAAAAAACCTAGTGTCAAATCTAGGAATCATCCGAACTTCCTTCAGATTTTTACCTGCTAATCTTTCAGGAAAATGGATTCTTACTGCACCATATTCAGCTTGGAATTTTCTAGACATTGGGATCTTAAAATACCCATTTCTTACTTTTATTCGAGGTATTATTAGAGGAAAATAACCTTCTTTATTTAGATATATAGGTAATCGTATTTGTTCAAACCGATATAGACCTTCTTTAGCCTTCTGAATTAAGTTGAAAAATGACTTAAAAGACCTATCTACAACTTTTAAAGTTGGCTGTGCTATGTCAGTTTGAAGTAGCTGGTAATTTTCGTTATCTTTGCAGTCATGGTAATTTGACTCGTATCTTAAATATCCGCCTTCAGTAAAATAGAACTGTCGTACAGCAGTATTGCCCTACATTGTACATATTCTTGGTCAATCTTCACAATTGTCTCAAGGCTTTAAATTCCTGACTAGACAGGTTTCTAATTTTGTTCTTTTGGGTAAGATACATAATCATTTTTCGCTGTATAATCATTATAGTATTATAGCGAAAACTTCTAAGAATGTCAGGCTAACTACGGGTTAAAACTCGCCCTTGTTGTTGTCATCCAGCCGTTAAAACTGGCACTTTTCCAACTACCCGAATTTTTGACGATGATTTGTTACCTGCAATTAATTAGCTAAATTTACAAAACGCAGAATTGCAAAAAACTGACTTAAGATCATAAAGATTAAAATAGAACAATTATATTATAGAGAAAAACAATAGCCAGTAATATAAAAGAACTGAGTGAAAATAAACAAGCAAAAATTGGCAACATCAGTTTGGCAACAAGGTCAGCTAGTCGAGATAAGCATCACAGACTTAACAGATAACGGTGATGGAGTGGGTCGTTATGATCAAAAAGTCGTATTTGTGCCTGATACAGTTCCCGGCGATCGCCTCATTGCCCGCCTAATAATAGTCAAACGTAAATATGCCTACGGAAAACTACATCAACTTTTAGAAAAGTCTGACCTGCGGATTGAACCTTACTGTATTGTTGCGGACAAATGTGGTGGGTGTCAATGGCAACATATTAGTTATGAATATCAGCTTCAAGCAAAACAAAATCAAGTTATTCAAGCTTTAGAAAGAATAGGCGGACTAGAATTATTAGAGGTTAAACCGACTCTACCATCTCCATCCCCTTTTGGATATCGTAACAAAGTGACATATCCTCTAGGTATTTCTGCTACAGGTAAAGTTAAGGCGGGCTATTATCAGAAAGGTAGCCATAAATTGATTAATCTTAATCAATGTCCTATTCAAGACCAACGTTTGAACCCTTTACTCAAAGAAATTAAACAGGATATTACTAGGCGAAGATGGAAAATATATGATGAAAATAAGCATATAGGTGTTTTACGTCATTTATCTTTGAGGATAGGAGAAAAAACAGGGGAAATTTTATTAACTTTGGTGGTGAATGGCAGTGAAGAAAATCCAGAAAAGTTATTACCTGGTATTACAGTTCAAGCTAAAAAATGGCTGGAAGATTATTCTCGGTTAGTGGGTGTTTGTTTGAACTATAACTCCAAGGTGACAAATACTATTTTTGGTGAAGAAACTGTTTGTGTTGCTGGTCGGTCTTATGTGCAGGAAAAATTTGGTGGTTTAAATTTTCAATTGACCGCTGATACCTTTTTTCAGGTAAATACAAAAGCTGCTGAAAAATTAATGGAGGTTGTTGTTGAAGAGTTTGCTTTGAGTGGGTCGGAAATTATTGTTGATGCTTATTGCGGAGTTGGTACTTTTACTTTGCCTTTGGCAAAATATTTACAGGATGTTAGTCATAATGATTCTCTGGAAATAGGAAAGAGAAAAAGTATGGTCATTGGTTTAGAAGTACAACAAGTGGCTATTGAGCGAGCTAGGTTTAATGCTGAAATTAATAACTTGATAAATGTAGATTTTTATGTAGGAAAAGTTGAGAATTTGCTGCCTCAGTTGTCAGTAAAACCAGATGTAGTATTGTTAGACCCGCCGAGAAAAGGTTGCGATCGCTTAGTCTTAGAAACTTTGTTGGAAATTTTACCTAAATTTATTGTTTATATTAGTTGTAAACCTGCTACCTTGGCTCGTGATTTGAAATTTCTTTGTTCAACTGATAAATATTATTTGAGCAAGGTACAACCTGCAGACTTTTTTCCTCAAACTTCTCATGTTGAATGTGCTGCATTTTTAGTAAGAAAAAAGCCAAAATAATTTAACAATTAATAATTACCTCTCCTTGAAAAGAAGATGATTGACCGGGTAGGGAAAATTTTTTCTTTTTCTCCTTTAAAGGAGAGGCTTTAAACTTTAATTATTGCCTAAAGTAGTTTTGACAATTTTTTTATCGTAAACTTGGCTTGAACTGAATCAATATGTAAGTATTCGGCGGTTATATCTACTGCTTTTGAATGTTGGAACGAAGCAACTGGTAAAGTTAGCTAAGTATCTCTATACCAAATTAAAAAAGGTCGTTACAGTATTAATCTATAGACTCCTAGTGGACCGACACACCTTAAATGGTGCATTAGAAAAAAATAGTCAAACCTTGCCATAAAAAGAATTATACGAAAAAAGCTAATGATGAATAGTGAAATTTCTCTTCTATTGCGTATAAAGCAATAGTTAATTCATTTTCTGAAGCATCTGGTTATGGGAGATGAATAGTGAAATTTCTCTTCTATTGCGTATAAAGCAATAG
>NZ_JBNHEP010000120.1:0-3451 GCF_050015995.1 Dapis brunnea BLCC-M229
ATAAAACTGAACTTACCTGAATAAAACTGAACTTACCTGAATAAAACTGAACTTTCCTGAATAAAATTATCCAAAATTTAGTGTATATCTACGCCAAAATGCTGAGTAATAAACACCTCTAAAAATTAATTTAACCTCTACTAAAAATGGATAAATCCTAGTCCTGATATGAATTATACTGGCATCGCTACATCGTTATAGTCTCAATATCGCTAGACAAATTATTCACCTAAAAGTTCAGTTTTATTCAGGTTGAAAATTACTGAATAAAACTGAACTTTTCTGTATTGTATTTTCTGAATATCTTTGCAATACTAATATCAACAAGGGAAAGAAAACAACTTCTTCCCAACAACTCTAATTAACACAACTAATTGAAGGAGACTAAAAAAATGGGTTTATATATCGAAGTTACTCAGCCTAATACAACAACTGACGGTTCTAACGGTAATGATTCAATTTTCGGTACTAGTAGCTGGGATGTAATCAATGGAGTAGCTGGCCATGATCTACTTGTCGGTGGTGGTGGTGATGATGTTATATTCGGTGGTACTGGAAATGATACTATTCAAGGAGGTGAAGGTGATGATGCCCTCATAGGCAATCAGGGGGATGATTTACTGCAAGGTGGTAATGGAAATGATTTACTGCAAGGTTATGTTGGTTCAGATATCTTAAATGGAGGAAATGGGGCAGATATATTTGATATGCTTGACACTGAGGCAAAAACAAGAACAGAGACTGTTTATCGTAAATTTTTTGGCATTCGCATTCCAGTAGGAAGTCGTACCGTTACTTATTTTGATGATATTGATGTCATCCAAGATTTCGATGCTGCTGAGGGCGACATGGTTAGGATATATGAATTTGAGATGAGCGGTAATTTAGGAGACTTCTCAACAAGTGTTAGTAACGGAGATACTAATTTGATGTTTAAGGGAGCTACATTTGCTGTTCTCGAAGGAGTAACTAATTTCAATTTGAGCAACGATCTAGAGCTTAATCCTGGTTAGTGTTCCAAATCTCACGGTGTGACAAGTTAGTTAAAAGCTATATATAGAAGTAGATTATATAGAAGTAGATTTGCCTTCGGGAACTGAAGAATACTTCAACTAAAATTAACCCTTATTGAAAATGAACGGGGTGTAGTGGAAGCACAGTAGAGACGTTCGATAGAAGGTCTCTACTGGGTTTTGCCTGTGACGATGTAGTTCATCAATCTGAAAAGCGCTGTAAACTTTTAACTTGTGTGTAGCGCTATGCCTTCTATGAGATCGATCTTAGATTTCAAAGCTTCGGCAATAAAATCTACAAAAATACTTATTCTAGCCACATGACGAATATCTGGATGAGTAAGTATCCACAAATCTTTGGCTAATTCAGGAATTGTCGGATAAACAGTTTGTAGATTAGGTTCGCTATTGCCCATATAACAAAACAACAAACCAATTCCCATATCATTAAGCAGTGCATATAATATTCCCATCAGAGTATTGACTTGATATTGAAATTTAAATTGGGGCAATAATTGTCTTAATTTATTACCATACATAATCCTCACTAAACTTTCTTCTAGACCAATCCAAGTATGTTCGGTAATGTTATCAATTTTCCCATTGGCAACTAAATAATTTTTAGAAGCATAAATAGCGATCGCCGCCTTAGCAATTTTACGTCCTACTAAATGTTCTGGTGGGTTATTAGTAGTACGAATAGCGATATCTGCGTCTCGTTTCGTCAGATTATACTGCTGATTCGATTCTAAAATCTCTAACTCAATTTCTGGATATTCTCTAATGAAAGCTGCAAAACAAGGAGTTAATAGGTAACGTAGCAAACTTGCGGTAGTCGTTACCCTGATAGTTCCTTTGACTTGTCTATCTTGTCCGCTAATGTGTCGCTCGACAGTTGCAATTTTTTCCTCAATCTCTACTGCATTTTGATACATTTGTTCCCCTGCAAGAGTTAGAGCATATCCCGTTGATAACCTCTCAAATAACCTGACACCCAAGCTCTCCTCTAAAGCATTTAACCTACGGAATACAGTTGTGTGATGTACTTTTAGTTGCCGTGCTGCACCCACAACACTTTTGGCACGAGCAATGGCCAGTATGTAACGTAAATTATCCCATTCCATTGATTTAGTTTTTTATTTGCATTTTTGCAAAAATAGTTTGTCTTTTTAGCTATTGTAATTGCATTAAATAGCAGGTAATGTCAAGACATCAAGGGATTTCAAAGAGCAAAAATTTGAAGTTTTAATACACCGCTTTATAGTTAAAGAGGAGAAAATCATAGCAAAACTCACAAATGATTAAAATGAAGAATATAAGAAGGTTCCTATTACTCGCACTTGCACTCTTTGTAACCACCTTGGGTAGCGTGCAGTTCGCATCCCAAAGTATCCCTCCGACACAAGCAGCCGAGCCAACCTCCAAGGTTGTCTTGATGTCCGAAGTTGAGTGGGGGTTTCTCAACCCGGCCCGTGGCGACAAAAGCCCTAGGGCTGGTAATCTTTGGGGCGATCGAACCAGCTCCGGGCCGTCAGGCTTCCTCGTAGAGTTTGTGGACGGTTTCTCGTCGCCACCTCACATTCACAATGTCACCTACCGTGGAGTAGTCATTAGTGGCACTGTTCACAATGACGATCCTAATGCCAAGGAGATGTGGTTGCCGAAGGGTTCTTTCTGGACGCAGCCAGCCGGGGAAGTGCATATTACCTCTGCTAAGAGCAGCAACAACATGGCGTACATAGAGATTGAGGACGGACCGTATCTCGTCCTTCCTCCTGAGGAGGCGTTTGATAATGGAGAAAGGCCAGTAAACGTTGATAAATCAAACTTTGTTTGGCTGGACGCATCGAACATTGTTTGGATCGATCGGCCCGGAATGCCAGCCTCTGCTAATGGACCAAAGGTAGCTTTTCTTTGGGGCAAACCGCAGGAGGGTGAGTTAAATGGGACTCTTGTCAAGCTACCGACTGGGTTTACCGGAAATATAGGTAGCCACGGCTCGACATTCCGTGCTGTAGTTATCCAGGGCAGACCTAAGTACCGAGTGCCGGGTGAGACCGATGTCAAGACCATGGAACCAGGCAGTTATTTCGGCTCGAACGGAGAGTCGATGCATCAAGTATCGTGCGAAGTGGGAGAGGAGTGCATTATCTATGTGCGTATGGAGGGCAAGTTCGACCTCGTTCCGGGGTAGTCCAAGAAGTAACCCCCCCCAATTTCCGATAGCAGGTGCAAAGGAAGAAGGAGGCTGTCTCGCCATAAGCTAATAATATTTAAAGTTTAGAGGTAAAAACTATGAAGGCAGTAGGTTTAACTCAATATTTACCCATTGACAACGAAAATAGTCTATTAGACGTTGAAATCCCTAAACCCACAGCCAAAGGCAGGGAAAACGCATCTAATTTTTTTGACAAATGACCAAAAATAAAATTTCAAAT
>NZ_JBNHEP010000121.1:0-17166 GCF_050015995.1 Dapis brunnea BLCC-M229
GACTGCTCCGCTTTCCGACCGCTTTTTCCCCTATCCAAGGGGAGGCTTCAAGGCGCGAATTATTTAATAATTAATAATTAATAATTAATTATTCGGTGAAATTGAAAAACTTATGTTTTGCGTTGATACTTAATCTAAAAATCATTACCACTCAGCAACGCCGAAAAATTAACTGTAAAAATTTTGCCGATGGCTTATTCCACATTGCCCCCCATCAGCAAAATACTTTTTCAGCAAGCTCGAATTACTATCTTTAAACTACTGGTTTTTCAAAGTATAAAAATAACTTGCTATTGGTTATCAGTTTTTTTGGAACAAACCAATAGCAAATTTTTGACATTTTATTAATTTTATGGTAACTATCTATTTACTTTTTTTCATCTTTAGTTTCACCAGTTGAACCAACCTCAGAATTATAAATAGCATCCAACTGTTCACGAGCTTCTTGTACATTAACAGAGCGCATCACTAACAAAGGCTCATCAATAAAATTCCCAGATTCATCTAATAGTTCTGGATGTGGAATTCTACGAGACTGAGAATAGGAGTCACGACTGGACAACCCTCGATTTGAGGGCAAAGATTGAGATTCAAGTCCAACAGTTAAGAGACTACGGATTAAATTACGAACAGCCAAAACAGCAATAGTAGTGAAGGCTAGGATATAAAGCAGATGTAACATGGTATTCTCCTCAAGGCTAAATCGCCACTCAGCAAATTTTAAAAAAATTAAACAGTTTTTCTAGTTTTATCACTTTCACTCTGGATAAGTTTTATAAGCAGAAATTATCTTATTTAGATATGTCATCATCATTTCCAGAGCAGGTAGTGTTGTCACTATAAATTAACAATTATCAACTTCAAAACTGTTTCCTACTCAGAAGTTAACTCAACCTGTTTCTTAATTTAGGATATAAACCCAGGTTGAGACTAACTTTGATTGTGATTGTACATTCTATCTAGATTGCTCTTTGCGAAACCGCATTGCAACTTGCCAACATTCAGTTAGTAGCTGATGCCAAGGCAAAAGCACTGTAGTTTCTACCCCAACTTGACCTCCAGTTGCTTGAAAAAGAGCTTGTGCTGTATTCACTTCCTGTTGAGCTTGCTTCACCTTATTAAGTAAGTCGAATTGCTCACTGCTACTAAGAAAAGTAATTTCTTCTCTCTCCAATAACTGGCGGGAACGCTCAAACCAATACTCGAAATCTTCTAACAAGGGTTGCAGTACCGCTTTAAGTAAGTCTGGTTCTGGCAGTTTGGGGTTTAGCATTTTTCTAAATTAGTTTCTTATTCTAGTTTAATCTTAACACTCTTTACAATTTTTAACATTTTGCTTAATAAATGTTTGAAAATAAGCTATTGAGACTTGAAAATAAAAGGAATAAGCATTTCTCAGCTAAAACCAGTTACCTAATACTATTATATTCTCAATAAAACCTTATTCATTTATACATACTTAAGGTACAAAAAATGCTATTGCTCACAATAATTTTTGTGACTTTTGACTAAAATCACAATTGAAGCTTTACAGCATCTAAGCTTACAGGCATAAAAAAACAAATATCCTAATTTCATTTTGTTAGCCTTCAGGAAAATTTCAAAGACCAGGTTAACGAAGTCAAAAGTCAGATAGGGGAGCCGTCGGATTGGCGACGTACAGAATTTGTTTTTGTCACAGGGATTTTCAGCAACCCTCCAAAAACATTTCGCCTTAAAAGACGGCGTATTAGACCTAATTATTTTGATAAAATAACGGGAGCCTGAAACATTTAATAATAGTACTCGAGGAAAAAATACCTTAAAAATCAGATCAAAAGCTTATGCAATAATGCTGTAACATCAAATAGGCCATCCTTTTCATATATCTAGGTTTAAGTTATTTTTCGCCTATTGACCTATTTCCTTTGCCCTTTTTAGGCCACAAAAACATCGAACTCCTGTTAACCCTAAAAAACTGAAACGCAACGTGACCAATTTCTTCCTCTATGTAGAATTGACTGGAAAGTTAAGTTAAAATCGATCCTTCTTTCCTCGCAGATGGGCAAAAGTCTGTACAGGATCTTGACTTTGAACTGCTAATTGTAGAGCAGGTTGCTCCCAGCGCAGAAAAGGATTTGTACGTTTTTCTACACCAATCATGGATGGTACAGTCGCTTCATTACGACTGCGTGCTTCCTTAACTTCAGCAAAACGAGCTTGTAAATCAGGATTTTCCTGATCGACAGTCATAGCAAACTGTAAATTTTTCAAAGTGTATTCATGGGCACACCATATTCGTGTATTTTCAGGTAAATTACGCAACTTACTCAAAGAGTCTACCATTTGGACTGGTGTCCCTTCAAATAAGCGACCACAACCTCCTGCAAACAAAGTATCGCCACAAAATAACTCCCCTATTTCCCCAGCAACTAAAGGAGGAAAATAATAAGCAATATGGCCACTTGTATGACCAGGCACAAATAAAACCTCTCCCACTCGCTCGGCAAAATGGACGCGATCGCCTTCCTGTAAAAATACCTGTTGTCCAGGAATTCTACCTCGGTCCTCAACTCCACCATAAACTGTTAATTTGGGAAACTTTTGGATTAACTGTTGATTAGCACCTACATGGTCGTGGTGATGGTGAGTATTGAAAATAGTCACCAACTCAGCCCCCAATAATTCCAGTTTCTCCAGCACTGGTTTGACTTCGGCGGGGTCAACTACAGCCGCAATATTTTGATTTGGGTCATGTAGTAAGAAGATATAGTTGTCTGAAAGTGCTGGCAGTCGATAAATCTCCATAAAAATTAAATTAATACCTCATCTACAAATATTTTTATTCAGGGATCTTTTCTTTACCCTCTTAACTATTAAATTAACGTAGTTAGCCAATAAAGGTATATAGTATTTTATTCGATACTACTTTTAAAGCTGTATGATGCAATATAAAATGCCAAATCAACAAATTATAAATAGATAGTAGATCATAAATTATGTTATGGAGTGAGCAAAATCAACCAAAGGTGACGATTAATCAAATGGTAAACCGAATTATCACATCAGGTAAACTCAGTCGTCGGGAATACCTACAGCTTACTTCGTCAATTTTATCTGGAAAAAAAATAACTGATGAAGAGCGACATCAAATTAATCAGATATTTGATTTTATTCAAATGGGTAAAATTAATTTGATTGATGATAATTAGTCAAGCTCATAGCAGAGCTAAATTTATTGGAAAATAAAATTAATAGATTTAATTTTGCTCTTAATATATGCAATATATCAAAGCAAAATTAAATTACATAATCATTGTTTAACTAGGGAAAATTATCTGCCAAAATAATTAATTATAATAAATATTAATATTGAACTAGCTGTATAAAACTAAATTGCTACAGAAAAAAAAATATTTAATTTTGGGGTTTAAAAGTTTAAAAAATGAGATAAAAACAGTAATTACTGCGTTTTTTTACGTAAATAAAATATAACAAAAACCAGATATATAAAAGAGAATAAATTAATGATAACAACTCAAGAAAATTCATTAATAATAGTCCCAACTGGTTTATTAAAGGTTACTGCAATAACAGAAAATACCAGAAAATTAAGTCCCACAGAAATTAAACTTTCTCTAGTAATTCCTACATACAAAGAAAGTCAAAATATTCCAACACTGATCCAAAGACTAACTCAACTATTAGATACTCAAATCCCTAACGCCTATGAATTAATTATAGTAGATGATAATAGCCCGGACTTAACCTGGCAGGTAGCTCAGAATATGACACAAAAATACCCCCAACTTCGGGTAATGTGTAGAAAAAAAGAAAGAGGACTTTCTACAGCAGTAGTTCGTGGTTGGCAAGTAGCAAAAGGAGAAATATTAGGAGTTATTGATGCTGACTTACAACATCCCTTAGAAACTCTCTTAAAACTATTAGCAGAAATAGAAAAAGGTGCTGATTTAGCAGTAGCTAGTCGTCATGTTGAAGAAGGAGGTGTCAGTGACTGGAGTATAGTTAGAAGATTTTTGTCCCGTGGTGCTCAACTTTTGGGATTAGTTATTTTGCCAGGGGTGGTAGGGCGACTCTCTGACCCGATGAGTGGCTATTTTATGGTCCATAGATCGGCGATCGCTGGCCAAATCCTAAGTCCAGTGGGCTACAAAATCCTGATTGAAGTTTTATGCCGAGGCAATATTCGGTGGGTGGCAGAAGTAGGCTATGTTTTCCAAGAACGTTTAGGAGGAGAAAGCAAAGTTACCTGGAAACAATATATAGAATATTTACAACACTTGCTAACTTTAAGATTTGCTAAATGGCCGATTGGTAGATTTATCCGATTTGTTATAGTTGGCTTTAGCGGTGTATCTGTAGATATAGGAATATTTTATTTGTTGCGTGAAGCTGTGGGTTTGGGCTTAACTGGCAGTGCCATTTTATCTGCAGAAGCAGGAATTATCAATAATTTTCTGTGGAATGACCTATGGACTTTTGGAGATATCTCCTGTTCGCAATGTGGTTGGCGCAAAAGGGTTAAAAGGTTATTAAAATTTAACTTAATTTGCCTGACTGGTTTGATTTTTAATTTACTAATTGTGAACTTATTATTTAATCTTTTTGGAATTAATGAATATCTGGCTAAGTTAATAGCTATTGCTACTGTTACTTTATGGAACTTCTGGGTAAATATGAAACTTAGTTGGCGAGTGACTCAAATAGATAAGTAGATAATATAGAATAAGAATGGGATAGAGAGAATTTTTTTTGTCAACTCTTTAAATCAAGTGTTGCAGCCTAAGTAAGTGTTCCAGACTTAATTAAAAATACTATAGCAATCCGCGCATTGGTTGTGAAAATTTTTATAATAGTTAATTTTAACTGAAAACCTTTGAAATTATGTATATCGCTAATTCGACGGCTACCCTAGCTTACTACTGACTCCTAACTACCACCAAAATATTACAACTGAAATTAGGATTGCTATATAAACTATATAAATATTTAGTGCTGTAGAGAGTGTTGCTCAACCTTTTTGAGGTCAAATTATTTTTATTATTTTCTGTTGCTACTGGACTGATACAGTTAAAACCGTGCATTATAAAAATGACTTAATATCTGAATAAATTCAGACTTTTCCTAAAAATTTATTGCACCATTTAAGATGTGTGAGTCTACTACCTGTATCCCTGTTCCCTAAAATATAAATTTTATTACCTAACTCACAGTTAAGAATTACTATAAGTAGGTAGGTAAAAAAATTTACAAGTACGTCCGCAGCGACTGAAGCGGAGCGGAAGGAAGCAATCTCAAGGGTTTCAACTGCTTTAACATTTAGTTACATAGTGATGTTTATTCGTGCCTACCTACTTAGTTAGTTAGTACCATTCAGGATACATCAGAAGATTTGAAATATCTAATTTTACTGCGTAACTAGGTTAATATTGAGTAGATTTATGGTTAAATTAAAAAAGTATTAGGCAAATTTGACTGGCGATCGCGAAGCGGAACGGAGTTCTATCGCTTAGTGCGAAACGTAGTTTTATCACGAAGCGGAAAAGATTTCTCTCGCTACTTTAGATGGTTAAAAGTTTTTGGACTAACCTAGAATTTGGAGGCTTGCAGATTTGGTAAAGATTTCCATAATAGCTAGCGACTTATCTAGCAGTGGAGCAGGTAGATGGGGAGGAGCAGTCCGTCCCTTTTTATTATCTCAAGCTCTAAAAAAGATTGGATGTGATGTAGAAATATTAGGTTTTGTTGATGCAAATTCTCCCATAAATATTAGTCAGACTGAACTATCGATTATCCCTATTGTTAGCAATAAATATTATCCGGGATTTTTACTTTCTGCTAAAGAGCTATTAGACAAAATTAGTGGAGATATTATTTATGCTTATAAACTTAAACCAAGTAGTCTTGGTTTAGCTCTAATCAAAAAAATGCAGACCAGTCGCCCAGTATTTTTAGATATTGATGATTGGGAGTTAAGCTGGCATGGAGGGGATAATTGGAAATATAGTCCCAGTATTAAACAATTAGCTAGAGATATTTTGAAGTCAGAAGGAGCTTTACGACAACCAGACGACCCCTTCTATTTAAAATGGATCGAAAGTTTTGTCTCAAAAGCAGACCAGGTGACTCTACACAATCAATTTCTCAAAAAACGTTTTGGTGGTGTATATTTACCAAATGGTAAAGACACAACTTTATTTGACCCAAATAAATACGATCCAGAGGTAAGTAGAACTCGTTATGGATTGAGTGATTATAGAATATTAATGTTTCCAGGAGCGCCCCGACCTTATAAAGGAGTGGAGGATGTTTTAATAGCTTTAGACAAACTCAATCAGCCAGATTTAAGATTGGTAATAGTGGGTGGTAGTCCTTATGATGATTATGACTGTCAATTAAAAGAAAAATGGGGACGTTGGATAATTTCAATGGCAAAATATCCACCTACTGTTATGCCAGAAATTGTAGCTGCTGCTCATATAATAGTAGTTCCTCAAAGAGATACTCCCGAAGCTAAAGCACAATTTCCATTAAAATTAACTGATGGAATGGCAATGGCTAAACCAATAATAGCAACAAAAGTGGGTGATATTCCAGAAATTGTAGGCGATACTAGTTATTTGGTTGAGCCTGGTTCTCCCGAACAAATAGCAGCACAAATTGAATCAATATTTAATGATTTAACAGCAGCAAATAGCCAAGGAATTAAGGCTAGAGAAAGATGTATTAAATACTATAGTATTGATGCTATGACAACGATTTTATCAGACTTAATCAAAGCTTATAAACCGGGTTTTTATTAAATTCCCTACCATGATAATATCTGTTCCTACAAACCAAATTTATTAATTAAAAGTTGTAATAATTTATATAATTTAATCTTAGATACAAGGTAAATATAAATGTCTGGAAAAGAATTTATCTTAAAATTTATTCTGCGTAAGCCTTTCAATTTTCAAATTATTGGAAACATTATCTTAGGATTTGCTAGTGGATTATTTAATGGAGTTAATACAGCTCTAATAGTACCTATACTACTGCAAATTTCTGGTCAAGAAATTGAGCTGAAAGGTTCTCCACCGATAATTAAATTTTTATTATCTCCATTTGATGGAGTTCCAGAAAATTATCGCCTTTTGGTAATGCTTTTAGCAGTTATATTAACTATTGTTCTCAAAAATTTAACGACATATTTAAGGAGTTTGTTGACAGTAGCTTTTAATCGTAGCCTGACAAATACGATTAAATCAGAAATGTTCCAAACATTAATGGATAGCGATTTAGATTTCTTCACTAAAGTCAAAGTAGGAGATTTAACAAAACGTTTAGGCTCGGATACAGCTCAATGTACAGGAACAATTAATGCTTATGTTAATCTAGTAACTCAATTCATAACTCTTTCTTTATTTGTCAGTTTACTAATTTCTATCTCTTGGCAACTTACTTTAATTTCTGCTCTATTGGTAGCTTTAATAGTAGCAATTAATCAGCTATTTATTCGTCGGTCAAAGAAATTTGGATCTGTTTTAAATAGGGAACAAAAAAATTATGCAATTAAGGTGATTGAGACCTTGAGCGGTATTCGGTTAATTAAATCAGTAAGTAGTGAAAAGAGAGAATATAGAGATATAAGAAAATTAATGCTTTCCCTAGAGAATATAGCGTTGAGAGAAAAAATGAATTCAGCGTTAATAGCTCCAGTAAATGAAGTGACAAGCATGATGACGGTCATCGGTATTTTATTATTAGGTAGATATTTATTTGCCGATCAAATTGCTAATGTTTCTGCTGTCTTACTTACCTATCTTTTAGTTCTGTTTCGCTTACTACCTATTGTCTCCCAAATTAATGGCAGTCGTAATCAAATTGCCAAAGGATCTGCTAGTTTTGATATGGCGGTAGATTTATGGAGAAGAGACAATAAACCAATTATGAAACCTGGTTCCATACCTTTTCAAAAGGTGAGGAGAAAAATTCATTTTAAGAAAATTTCCTTCTCTTACCCAGGTAATGATAATTTGGTTCTCAAAAATGTTGATATATCTGTGCCTAGAGGTAAAACATTAGCATTAGTGGGAGGTTCAGGAGCAGGTAAGTCAACATTTGCCGATCTACTACCAAGATTTTATGACCCTACTTCTGGTTCCATTACTATAGATGGTATTGACTTGCGCGAGTTTGATATTACCAGTCTCAGGAGGAAAACTGGTATTGTTAGTCAAACTACTCATTTGTTCAATGACACGGTAAAAAATAATATTATCTATGCTCGTCCTGATGCCACAGAAAATGAAATCATTGAAGCTGTTAAACAAGCTAATGCTTATGATTTTATTATGGAATTACCAAAGCAATGGGAAACTGAGATAGGCGATCGCGGCGTCATGCTTTCGGGAGGTCAAAGACAAAGATTGGCCATTGCTAGGGCACTATTGCAAGATCCAGAAATATTAATCTTAGATGAGGCCACCAGTGCCCTTGATACAGTTTCTGAACGTTTGGTGCAGGAGGCCATCGATAAATTAAGTCGCGATCGCACAGTTTTAGTTATTGCCCACCGTCTCTCAACAATTCAAAATGCCGATCAAATAGCTGTCTTAGACCGTGGAAAGTTAGTCGAATTTGGTACTCATTTAGAACTTTTAGAAAAACCAGATGGTTACTATCACCGTCTCTATTCTATACAGTTTGGCGACCAGTCTGAAGCAGATAAATATATTGACCAACAGATTTTAGCTAAGGCATCTTATGAAGCTCGTGGTTTTCTTAACAAAATTATTGGTTCTTTAACATTACTAGGTGATGAGATAATTGATACACCTGAAGAAAAAATAGAACTTACTGAAGAAGCTTTTCAGTCATCAATTTCTCTTCTAAGAACCCTAGAGATATTTGAAAATCAACTAGGAAAGGAAAAGAAAGCCTAGTAGCGCTATGCTGAATTTATCAAGTAAAAAATCAAAAGCCAAAAGTATTAATTGATAAGGCTTTTATCGTTTTGTAACTTTTGGTTTATTGCCACCTTACTCTACATAGTTATCAAAACTATGTTTTAATATTTTTTCATAATTGATATTTAGGAGTAATTTTTTTGATCGATGAATATACATCCCCAAAATTTTGATAATCTAGGACTAGACCTTAATCCCCCATTTTTCTAATATCCACTCCTGCAAAATAGGGTTTACTAACTCTGGTGCTTCATCTTGAGGACAATGACCAACTCCAGGCAAAGGAATAAATTTTTCTACAGTTTTAAACTTGGCAAATTCCTTTCCCAATTCAATATTTTCCCAGGGGTCTTTCTCTCCCCATAAAATTATGGCTGGACAGGGTAATATAGGTAATAAATCTTCCGGTAAAGGTCCTTGAGAATAACCAGTAAAAGCTACAAAAACGTCAACTGCTCCTTCATCTTTTGCAGGTTTCAATAATAGATCGATTAATTCATCTGTTACTGCTCCAGAACGTTCATATGCTTCCAACAATACTCGCTTAACAGTTTTCTTAGTTGCTAACTGGTTAAAAAATAATTGACTTATCCACTTGACTTTTAACAACTTTTGTACTATCAGCGACCCCTGACTACGATACCAAGGAAGGGTAGACCGTTTCCGTTCGTGCAGAAGTCTCAGAGAACAATTGATAATTCCTATGCCTAGAATAAGATTGGGATTATCAACTGCTGTCTGCATTGCCACAATGCAACCTATAGAATTTCCGACAAGAAAAGCAGGAGCGCCAACTATTTCTCTACAAAAATCCCTAATTTGTTGACTCCAGGTTTCAAATGTGTAGGTGACATCTTGACTTGGGGTAGGTTTAGCTGAACCGCCAAAACCTAGTAAGTCAATAGCATAACAGCGACAACTGGCAGCTAGTACAGGAATATTTTTGCGCCAGTGTCCCCAAGAAGCTCCAAAACCATGTATTAATATTACAGGAGGCCCCTGTTCTCCTTGGCTTTGGTAGCATATCGGCCATCCTCGCCATGTCCAAGTTTTTGTGGTAATCATTTCTTTTTTAGGGAGTAGGGAGTAGGGAGTAGGGAGTAGCGGGAATTATCATAAGTTACTTATTCAGATAAGGGAAGTAGAATTTATTATTGATAATAATCGGGTTAATTTTATCAGTTTTTAGCCAGTTTTAGCCCGCTCCTAGAAAATTAATATAGTCAAAAAAATTTTATACCAATCATATTTGAGTTGTAAGATTTTAGTGCTAATTAGGAGCCAGGAGTCAGGAGTCAGAAGATAAAAGGATTTTGGTTCATATTAAATGTTCTTAAATTCTCTCAAAATCATTCCTGATTGCTGTAGCAATTTATCCTACATAACTTCTACAATTTATTGGTTGAGAAATTCACCCAGATTACACTACTGCTAAAGTAGTAATTTGACCAATTCCTTTGTTTTTTAGGGAGGAGGGAGTAGGGAGAAACAGGAATTATCATAAGTTACTTATTGAGATAAAGCAAGTAGAATTTATTATTGATAATAATCGGATAAATTTTATCAGTTTTTAGCCAGTTTTAGCCCGCTCCTAAAAAATTAATATATAGCAATCCTATTTTATTTGTGTATAAAAATCTTACCGCTTTTAGGGAACAGCTCATATGGCAACAGCTCATATGGCTGGAGTTTCAGTTTTTTTATCTACTTTTTTATTACCCGCAACCTATGCGCGGATTGCTATAGTCAAAAAAATGTTAGCAATTTACCCTAGATCACTTCTAACATTGATTGGTTGAGAAATTGACCCAGATTATACTACTGCTAAAGTAGTAATTTGACCAATTCCTTTTTTTTACAGAATAGGGAGAAATGGAAATTGTAAATAAGTTACTTATTAGGATAAGACAAGAGCATTTAATATTTCAAATAATCAGATAAGTTTTCTCAATTTTTAGTTCATCCTAGAAATTTAATATAGTCAAAAAAATGTCAGCAATTTACCCTACATCACTTCTACAATTTATTGGTTCAGAAATTGAGCCAGATTACACTACTGCTAAAGTAGTAATTGTACCAATTCCTTATGAAGCAACTACTACTTATAGAAGAGGTTGTGTTAATGGTCCGGCAGTATTATTAGATGCGTCTCAACAGTTAGAATGTTATGACGAAGAATTAGATAGGGAAACAGGTTTGGAAGTTGGTATATATACTCACGAAGCTATAGCAGATACTCGAAATGGAAAACAAGTTTCCCCATTAGATATGCTAAAATTTACTCAAGAAACACTAGAAAAATTAGTGAGTGATGGAAAATTTGTGATTGCTATAGGTGGAGAACATAGCATTACAAATGGGATAGTTAAAGCTTATAAAAAGTTATATTTTGATGAACCTTTTACTGTGATTCAAATAGATGCTCATGGGGATTTGCGATATGAATATGAAGGTTCAATATATAACCATGCCTGTGTAATGCGACGGATATTTGAGATGGGGTTACCAACAGTACAAATAGGTATTCGGGCAATTTGTAAAGAAGAAGCAGATTTAATCAAGGAGAAAAATTTAACTGTTTTTAGAGCAAGAGAAATAGCCATTCAGCCAGATTGGATGGAAAGAGCAATAGCTAGTATTCAGACTAAACGTGTGTTTTTAACAATAGATTTAGATGGAATTGACCCAACATTAATTCCCGGAGTTGGTACACCAGAACCAGGAGGATTAAATTGGTATTCTTTAACTACATTTTTGCGAAGAATATTTGAATTACATGAAGTAGTAGGTTGTGACATTATGGAGTTGGCTCCAATTACTGATTCGGTAGTATCTGAGTTTACAGCAGCGAAATTAGTCTATAAACTTATTGGTTATCAAGCATTAGCTCAAGGCTGGTAGAAAGATGTTCAATAATTAATAATTAACAATTAATAATTAATAATTACCTCTTCTGTAATAAAAGGATTAGTTCAAAGGAAATTTTTTTCTTCTCTTGGTCGATTGGATATGGCATTTAGCTAACCCACAACTTTTTATCCTATTAGGAGAGGCTTTAAACTTTAATTTTTCGGTAAACGTTTAGCTATTAGCGATTAGCACCTTAGCGATAAAAATGAAGGACAAATAGATATAGTGGGGTTATTTCAGTTATTAGTTAGTCTCCTAGGTCGGAGCTTTGCTTTTCATATCGTGTAGCGAAACAGTTATTAGTATCTCTGGCTGAAGCCTTATCCTTGAAATACTGAATCGAATATTTTTTTCATCCCTTATACAAGGGGAGACTTATTAGCCTTATTTTTTGGTCAACTACGCCCTTTAGCTAATATTTTTAATTATCATTGATTCAGACTTTATACCAATTTAATAAATGTTTGTTATAAATGGTAGAGACGTTCCATGCAACGGGAGTAGGTCAGACGGAAGTTGGAAGACCAAAGTTGGAATAAATATTGAAGAAAAAAAGGTAAAAATGATATAAATATCCGTATTAAAGGAATTGGAGAAGCTATTTTTAAGTAAATCCGATTGAGATGAACTTTTTGTATATTTTTTTTAACTGGTATTATCTGGCTATCAGCTAATGAGCGATAAATGATGGCTTAATGCTTACGAAAGATGAGATATTATAGAAAAATATTTTGTTTTAAGTAAGGGAAATTTTTGATAGGGAATAAATATATGAGTTTAACTGAAATGAATGGTACTACAATTGATAATTATGCTCCAGATTTTGAATTGCCAGGAATAGATGATGAGGTTCATCATTTAGCTAGATATTTAGAAAATTTTCAAGTAGTTTGTGTGATTTTTTTGAGCAATCAATGCCCAGAAGTAAATTCATCCATTGAACGAATTAAACAACTACAAAAAGATTTTCAAGACCAAGAAGTAATCATAATTGGAATGAATTCTAATGATGCGATAATTTCTCCAGCAGATAGCTTTGAAAAAATGAAAGAATTTGCAACTAATAATGAACTTAATTTTCCCTATATTCGGGATGTGACGCAAGATGTAGCAATCAGCTTTGGGGCTGAGAAAACACCCCAGGCTTTTTTATTGGATCGAGAAGGTAAGTTACGATATCGTGGTCTAATAGATGATAATGTTACTCAGCCAGAAGCAGTAAAAGTTGCTTATTTACGTCAGGCGATCGCCCAAATTATCGAAGGTAAAATAGTAATTCCATCTACTACAGAAGCTATTGGTTGCTCAATTATATGGCGTTAGAAATTATGATTCAAAAGTTATATGGTTGGATTCAATAAACAAAATAAAGCGTCGATCACTTTTTCTCAAGTACAGTTGTTTTTCTTCTTTTATGTTATTTGTTAAAGTATTCCCTAAAACCTATAATTTTATCCCAAAAAATGAGGTCCAAAGCCTCAAATTTTAAACTGAACTTATTCAAAACTAATGCAGTTTTTGGACTGAGACAATAAAATGCTTCACTGCTGTTAAATCTGAAAAATACTATTGCCTCTAGCCTTTCCTCACCAAAAACTATTTCAGCAGACCCTAAATACTTCTATCCAATTACTGATAAAACCCTTTGACAAAGACTGACCTGACTAAACTCATAAACAACTGAATAAATACCAATCGATAACTTTTTATCATCTAATTCTAAAGAATAAAATAGTGGAAAAAAGTAGCTCAACTGGTATCGTATTGTGGAAGCAACTTTAGTTGAAAAAATACTCACAGCATGGGGACAGTTTATCAACGGGTTTTGCTCAAGTTGAGCGGTGAAGCCTTGATGGGAAGTTTGGGCTATGGCATTGACCCAGCAGTAGTCCAAGGAATTGCTCAGGAAGTGGCCGAAGTAGTGGCCACAGGAATCCAAATGGCAATTGTAGTTGGAGGCGGTAATATTTTTAGAGGTGTGAAAGCAGCCTCTAAGGGAATGGATAGGGCAACAGCAGATTATGTTGGTATGATTGCCACTGTAATGAATGCTATTACCTTACAGGATGCCCTGGAACAAGCAGGAGTACCAACAAGAGTCCAAACAGCGATCGCTATGCAGGAACTAGCTGAACCTTACATTCGTCGCCGAGCTATTCGCCATTTAGAAAAATGTCGAGTGGTGGTTTTTGGTGCGGGTTCTGGTAATCCATTTTTTACTACTGACACTACTGCTGCTCTCAGAGCGGCAGAAATTGATGCAGAGGTGATTTTTAAGGCCACTAAAGTTGATGGGGTCTATGATTCTGACCCACATAAGAATCCAGAGGCCAAACTATACGAGTCCCTGAATTACACGGAAGTATTAACTCAAGACTTACGGGTAATGGATAGTACGGCGATCGCTCTTTGCAAAGAAAATAATATCCCGATTATTGTATTTAACCTTTCAGTTTCGGGTAATATCCGTAAAGCTGTTATGGGAGAAAAAATTGGAACTATTGTAGGAGGTTTTAATGAATCTAGAAGAAGCTGAGGATAAGATGAAAAAAGCAATTGAAGCGACTCAAAGTTCCTTCAATACTATTAGAACAGGAAGAGCTAATGCTTCTCTTTTAGACAGAGTAATAGTGGAGTATTATGGAACTCCAACTCCACTCAAATCTATGGCAAATATTGGTGTGCCAGATGCTAGTACAATTACTATTCAACCTTTTGATAAAAGTAGTCTCAACTTGATTGAAAAAGCTATTAATATGTCAGACGTTGGTTTAACTCCCAACAATGACGGATCTATTGTTAGGTTAAATATTCCTCCACTAACAACTGAACGTCGTCAGGAAATGGTTAAGTTAGCAGCAAAACTTGCTGAAGAGGGGAAAGTTTCTGTCCGGAATATTCGTCGTGATGCCGTAGATTCAGTTCGTAAACAGGAAAAAAAGAGCGATCTTTCTAAAGATGAATCACGAGATTTGCAAGACAAAATTCAAAAGAAGACAGATAAATACATCGCCAAAATAGATGAGTTACTAGCTGCTAAAGAGAAGGATATTACCACAGTTTAAAAAAATCTTGAAGATAACATATAAACAAAAGTCAAAAGTAAAAAATTAAAAGTTCAAACACCTCTATATCGACAAGCTATTCAAAATCGAGTATCTTAGAGAATAATAGGTAAGGTGGGAACTCTGTGACTTTTGCAGGGGGGAAGTTTTATAGATGGTTTAACCAAGTCAATAACTTATCTATAGAAACTGCCCCTACTCAATAGGTATTTTCCCATCCTCACAAATCATAAAAAATCTCAGTATTAGAATTAGAAGAAATGTTTGATTGTATAATCGTAGGAGCAGGTCCAGCAGGAGGTACAGCAGCTTATCATTTGGCTAAGAAAGGACGTTCTGTTTTAGTCATAGAAAAAGAATCTTTGCCCAGAGTTAAAGCTTGTGGTGGTGGGGTCTCTCCAGCGATCGCTCAATGGTTTGACTTTGATTTAACTCCAGCAATTTCTCTCAAGGTCAAAAAAATTCGTTATACATGGAAATTAGAAGACCCTGTAGAAGCAGATTTGCCTGTTCCTATGTGGATGGTAAAACGAGATGTTTTTGATAATTTTCTCATCCAAAAAGCTACAGAACAAGGTGCAGAATTAAGAGATAAAACAGAAGTTACAGGTATTGAATTTAAAAGCGATTCTTGGGAAGTTAAAACAACAACCGAAACTTTTACTGGTCGTTATTTAATTGCTGCTGATGGAGCTAAAGGACCAATGGCTAAATGGTTGGGTTTTAAAGAATCTAAAAAACGGCAAAGTATAGTTTTTGAAGCACCATTAAATGAGTCAAATCAAAAAGCTACTTTTGAATTTGGTACAGTTAAAAATGGTAATATTTGGGGTTTTCCTAAAGCTGATTCCTATTCAATTAGTATTGCTACTTTTAGAGGCGGGGAAGCCAAAAATCTCTCTAAAGATTTGATGGAATATGCTCAACAAATTGGTGCAAATATAAGTCAAGATAAATTATTAGAACATTACATTTCTCTATGGGATGGAGATAAAAATCTTCACACTCAAAATGCTGTCTTAGCAGGAGAAGCAGCAAGTTTATCAGACCCCTTATCAGCAGAAGGAATTCGCCCATCAATTTTTAGTGGTGTAAAAGCTGCTGAAGCGATCGATCGAGCATTGGGAGGCGATGGAGATGCTCTGAAAAAATATACTCAGATAGTTAATGAAGAATGGGGTGCGGATATGGTTTGGGCGGGTCGTTTAGCAGGAGCATTTTATCGGTTTCCGAAAGTAGCTTATAAAGTAGGGGTTAAGTTACCGGCAGCTACTACAGTGATGAGTAAAATTTTGTGTGGAGAATTGCGTTATGCGGATATTGCTAATACTGCTATTAAGAAACTGAGTAGTAGTTTTTTGCCAGGAAGAGGTTAAGTAGAAGTCAGAAGTTAGAAGTTCAATAGTAGACTGTTTCATCTTAAATGTTGCAATAGATGTAGGTTGGGTTGAGGGACGTTTGCGGAGAATTTCCAACGGAAAAACCCAACAACAATCAGTCGTAACGCACCATTTTAGTTGTTTCGGTCTAGTAGTGGACTGACAACTTTATGCAAAATATGTCGTGGACTGCTCTGGGAGAGTCCAGTAGTAGACTGACGCATCTAAAAATGGTGCAATAAGTGTAGTGGACTGACACAGCTAAAACTGTGGAGAGCGTTTTTTTCTAATGCAACATTTAAGGTGTGTCGGTCTAGTCGAAAATTTTTACTATCCATCCCCTCGGACTGAGTGCTTCAGGAAATGAATTAACTCTGGCGTATAGAGCAATAGTCGGAAAATTTTACTATCCATCTCCTCGGGCTGAGTGCTTCAGAAAATGAATTTATTGTTCTATACGCAATAGAAGAAAAATTTTTACTATCCATCCCCTCGGACGGAGTGCTTAACAAAATGAATTAACTCTGGCGTATAAAGCAATAGTCGGAAAATTTTACTATCCATCCCCTCGGACGGGTACTTCAGAAAATGAATTTATTATTGCTCTATACGCAATAGTAGAAAAATTTTCACTATCCATCCCCTCGGACGGGTGCTTCAGAAAATGAATTTATTATTGCTCTATACGCAATAGTCGGAAAATTTCACTATCCATCTCCTCTGGCGGGGGATGCTTCAGGAAATGAATTTATCATTGCTCTATACGCAATAGTAGAAAAATTTTCACTATCCATCTCCTCTGGCTAGGTGCTTCAGAAAATGTATTAACTCTGGCGTATATAGCAATAGTCGGAAAATTTC
>NZ_JBNHEP010000122.1:0-35102 GCF_050015995.1 Dapis brunnea BLCC-M229
ACTGATAAACAAAACACAAAAGGATGACAAATTATGTCTACATATAATTCCCATGATTGTGGCTGTGAATTCGAGTTTCCTATTAACTTGAAGGTTCCCGTAACAATTACTCCGATAGTGAAAATTCAATCCGTTCAACCTACGAGAGAAATATTAAATGTTAATCTCGAACCAAATATTCAGCTCAATCCATCAATAGGAGCAACTGAACCCACTTGTCTTTCTAAAAATGGGTATCACAAACACAAGTTATCCACTATAGAAGCAGGATAGGTTCTAACAAAACTATAGCTATTGCTAAGGTAGCTATCAACAAACCATTTTTTTACTAGCATTCAGTATTCAGCTAAAATTCGGGGGTTAAACTCCCCTATACAATTTTCAAACTGATTACTGATTGCTAATCTCTATTTTGGTCTAGATAAGAAAGTAAACTTTTTAATCAATTTTGTAGCAAATATTTATCTTGGTAACTAAATAAAATCTTAAAAAAATAGGTTTACTTATTTAACAATCGCTATTTTTTTTCTATATTAAAAATTAAAACAGAAAGTTTAACAAATCATTGGAGAAAATTTGATGCAAGTTGCACCCAAACCAGAAACAACAACAATTAATCATTCCCCACCAGAAACTATCACCCTTGATGTCAGTGGGATGAAATGTGCTGGATGTGTCAAAGCAGTGGAGCGTCAACTAACCCAACAAACAGGTGTTATCTCCGCTCGCGTCAACCTGGCAACCGAAGTCGCAACAGTTGAATGCGAAACAAACCAGATAGACCCAAATACCCTCGCCCAAAAACTTACAGATAATGGTTTCCCCACTCAACCACGTCTCGATACCTCCGAAACAGACGCCTCCAAAAAACAAACCGAACGTCATCGCCAAGAAATAAAACAACAAATATGGCGAATAGCGATCGCTTCTTTACTACTAATTTTCTCAGGTATCGGACATTTAGGTCACTTCCTTGGTGTAGAAATTCCCATTCTGGGAAATATTTGGTTTCATGCAGCATTAGCTACTCTAGCTCTATTATTACCAGGGCGAGAAATAATTATCGACGGCGCTCGGAGTATGTTACGCAACGCTCCCAATATGAATACTTTAGTTGGTTTAGGAGCTGTCACTGCTTATACTGCTAGTATTGTCGCTTTGTTATTTCCACAGTTGGGATGGGAATGCTTTTTTGACGAACCTGTAATGATCCTTGGTTTCATTCTCTTAGGTAAAACCCTGGAGCAACAAGCAAGATATCGAGCAGCATCTACCCTACATTCATTAATTGCACTCCAACCAGCAACTGCACGTTTAGTTCCTCCTCCTAACGGCGACAATAATTCTGCCGAGTCTTTAGAAATTCCTGCCTCACGGGTAAAAGTGGGAGAATATTTACAAGTATTGCCTGGGGAAAAATTTCCTGTGGATGGGGAAATATGTAATGGTAAAACTACTGTGGATGAGTCGATGCTTACTGGGGAGTCGATACCTGTAGTTAAAGAATTTGGTGCTAATGTGGCGGCGGGAACTATTAATAAGTCTAGTGCTATAGTTATCCAGGCAACTCGCACGGGTTCGGAAACTACATTAGCTCAAATTGTTAAATTAGTCGAAACTGCTCAAACTAGAAAAGCACCTATTCAAAATTTAGCAGATACGGTGGCAGGGTATTTTACTTATGGGGTAATGACTATTGCTTCTCTGACATTCTTATTCTGGTATTTTGTCGGCACTAATATTTGGTCTCACGTTTTGCAGACATCCAGTCACGACGGGATGATGATGACTCATTCTACTTCTCCCCTACTTTTGAGCTTGAAATTAGCGATCGCTGTTTTGGTTATTGCTTGTCCTTGTGCGTTAGGTTTGGCAACACCTACTGCCATATTAGTTGGTTCGGGTGTAGGAGCGCAAAGGGGTTTGTTAATTAAAGGTGGGGATGTATTGGAAAAGGTGCATGAGTTAGATACTATTGTCTTTGACAAAACTGGAACATTGACTACTGGTCATCCGACCGTCACCGATATTATTGGGGATAACCCAGAATGGTTGTTGCAGGTTGCTGCTACTGTAGAAAGTGGCGCGAGTCATCCTTTAGCAGAGGCAATTTTACAAAAAGCAGAGCAAGAGAATGTGGCGTTATTGCCAGCAACAGATTTTTATACTGAACCAGGTTTAGGAATATCTGCTGTTGTAGATGGTAAGGCAGCTTTAGTTGGTAACTGGGAATGGTTGAATAAACATCAAGTTATTGTCGAGCAAGAGAATATTCCCACTTTAATAGACAAAACAACAGTTTATGTAAGTGTGGATGGAGTGTTACTTGGAGTTATAGGAGTTAGTGATGCATTGCGGGATGATGCTCAAGCAACAGTTAAACTTCTGCAAAATATGGGTTTAAGAGTAATGTTATTGACAGGCGATCGCTCTTCTGTTGCCAAAACTATTGCGCAACAGTTAGGTTTAACTGCGGACGATGTTTTGTCAGAAGTACCACCAGAAGGTAAAGCTCAGGCGATCGCTACTTTACAGTCAAAAGGTGAGAAAGTGGGAATGGTAGGAGATGGTATTAATGATGCTCCTGCTTTAGCTCAAGCAGATGTGGGTATTGGGATGCAAGCAGGTACAGATGTGGCGGTGGAAACTGCGGATATTGTATTGATGCAGGATAAGTTAATGGATGTGGTGGAGTCTATTAAACTGAGTCGCACCACTTTCAACAAAATTCGTCAAAATCTGTTTTGGGCGTTTGCTTATAATATTGTTGGTATTCCTGTAGCTGCGGGGGTATTACTGCCGAGTTTAGGAATTATTCTTAGTCCGAGTGCTGCGGGTGCTTTGATGGCGTTTAGTTCGGTGAGTGTTGTGACTAACTCTTTGTTATTGCGTAGCACATTTCGTTGAAAGTAGACCACAGTACGAGCGTGACACACCTAAAATGTTGCAATAGTAGGGTCGGATTCCGCGTTAAATTAATGAGTCTAGGATTTACGCAGAAACGATATATATAGTGTTCAAAACTATAACGTTATAGTTTTTTTACTCTATATATAGTACCTTTGCGTAAGTTCTGGAGTTTTCACATTTAATCAGATAAACCCGCCCCCCAATGATATAATTCACTATCAGGATTTACGCAGAGACACTATATATAGCGTTATATAGCGTTCAAAAACTATAACGTTATAGATAGTGTTTAAGACTCAGAAGTAAGTCCTGACTATTAGATCTCTCCGGAAAAGAGGGAGTAGGGAGTAGGGAGTAGGGAGTAGGGGGAAAGAATTAATGATTTATGGACGATAATTGATTTGATTTTTAATCATCGGAGATGTATATTTTAAATGAAACGGTTTAGTGCTACTTAAACATTTTATGGTCGGAAAAATGCCTCAAAGTCTCTCTAGACAAGGGAATTACGTTGATGCCCTAAAAATGGCTAGAACCGTTGGTAATTAAGGATTTATACCTTTTTGACGTCAAAGCTTTTGCCCGTCTATATTTGACCCTGTTTTTTGAGTTTATTTTGTTTAAGTCCCGTTAGTAGGGATGTTTTATGGAACGTCTCTACAAGAATCTTCTATTTATTACTAATTATAGAAAAATACTATATAGCAACATAGCTCAAAATATTGATTAAAAATGAGTCGAAATATTCGCCTTTTTCCCTCCTATTCTCAAAGAGAAAATCAGACTACAAACCATTGTATGCTGATTCTCAAAATGCTTTATGAAGAAAATACCAAATTTTTATCGGAAGTTTTGAGTAAACTACTTGGTGAAAGCTTATCTGGAAAAGTTGGAGTTAAATTTACTCAACAAGGTAAGCATTCAGCTATTAGCATTCAGCTTTCAGCTTTCAGCTTTTGGTATTTTCGTAAAGAATAAAGCAACTAATAAGATTAGGAATGAGGATTTATTAACTTCCAGATTTTTTTGACAGAAGCATTTAAGTGGAATACTCCTAGCCAAAAATTGTGGATCTTATTTAATTCTCATTCCTTAGCTGATGACCTTTTTCGTGTCGGACTTTTAATTCTCCTTGAAGACTAATTCCTAACAAAATAATGAATTAATGGCTGATAGCTGATAGCTGACTGCTGAATGCTTACTCAACAAGTAAGAAGAAAACAAAGCATTCCTGATGGAGAAATTACTCAAGAACCTTTCTCTATTTTTATTGAAACTAAAAGGGGAAATAATTTTGATGAGGGACAATTATTACGTCATCTAGAAAACCTCAAACAAAAGCAAGGAGCAAAAGTTCTCATTGCTCTTGCTAATTATGAACAAGATGAACCTAACGACCAGGCTTTTTTGAATGTCAAAAAGATTGCTGAAGCTGATAAAATATTATTTTTACCCATTAGCTTTGAAGATTTTCTAGAGTCCATAAAACTGACAAATTTACCCAAAAATTTAGCCGATGCGATTAATTATTTAGAAGAGTATTTTAATGAATAAAATTTGTTACCTTCTTGGAAATATCGTCTAGATGTTGTGAATTGTGCTGGAACTTATGATGATGTTATCAAGCATAATCTATATGTTTGTACAGCAAAAGGTGGTCAGTATAATCATCGTCGTAGTCTTTATTTTGGAGTATATCGAAATAAACAAGTAGACCGGGTTGCTAAGATTGAAGCAGTTGTCGATCTTGAATCAGAAGATGAATATTCTATTAAGTGGAAAAACGTTGATAAATTGGATGAAGAATTAGTTAAAACTGCTATAATTCGTCGTAGTTATATTGATGATTCATGGTATCCAGCAAGAGTATTTTTATTAGCTGATTTACATCCGACTAATTTTCGCAAGACTACTCCTGGGGGTATGCAAAGCAGTAAACAATACTTTGATATTAGTAATTTGAATGTGAATGATGCTGCAGATTTAGCTGAAAAATTAAAAGGTAAAACTTGGGAAAAATATTAATAAAAATTCTCTACTTTAAATAGGGAGAAAAATATTCTCTCCAAACCCTATTATACCATTTATCAAAAACTTTTCTACATTTTATTGAGCAGCAGTAGTGGCGTGACACACCTAAAAATTTAGGTTGGGTTGAGGTAACGAAACCCAACAAAGCCTTATTGTTGTTGGGTTTCCTACGTCAACCCAACCTACGCTTATTGCACCATTTTAGTTGTGTCGGTCTAGTAGTAACGCACCGTTTTTAATAATTTAGATTTAGGTGCGTTACGTTATCACTAACAGCACCCTACTAACTCTATATTAATCATCTAATTTAAGCAGCTAACAGAGATTTTTTTTCTCCATAAACATAAGCAGTTTTAGTCATAGGATGAAAATTTATCCATTCCCATTGTTGCTGCAATGCTTTGAATAAACGATTTGTTCCTTGAATCATTGGCATGGGAAATTGTTCTAATTTTTTGGGAGATTCTAAGAGTCTTTTCGGGATACGATATTTAAGGGAAAATTCTGCAATTACTGGCAAATTTTCTGTCTGGTTTAAATACCAGAAACTTAAATCTGTTTTGACAATATGTTTATCTCCAAATTGTAAATTTCCAAGTTTTCTTACTACCTCATAAACTTGAAAATTATTGACTACCTCAATCGGAGTTTCATCAGGAATATCAAGAGATTTTAATCCAGGAAATAATTTCGCCACCTGTTTGATATTTTCAAAGTTCGGTTGCTTATTTTTCGTCACAGATATTGACTGAGAAAACTTACTTTGAAATGGTGGAATTATATCTTCCTCAAACTTAGTTTTACCCGGTTTAGTTGCCGATAAATCCTGCGAAGCTGACAAATAACGGTCTGGTTCACGATGTTTGAGAGTTACTTGATATTCTGGTTGGTCATATTTTTTTTCTTGCCTAATTCTCAGGATAAAACCATAATGGCGCAAATCAAAATTTGGCGTATCTAGGTAATAAGTTTGCCTAGATTTTTCTTCTATTTCTCTGCTAATAAATTTTCCCGAAAACTGTTGTGTTAATAACTCAACTAAATTACCAAATCTTTGTATCGTATGGTCACGGTCATAAAATTGATTAACGTTGAGAATAAGTTTATATTCTCTGGAATTAATTGCTTGGTTGCAGTTCTTCATCACTAATTTTTTATTGCATCTGTGTACGAGTTACGACAACCTGAAACTTATTGATTCAAGTTTTAAGTTTCAGGTTGTTTTTTAGCAGATGCAGCCCTGGGTTAATGAAGTTAGAAGTCAGAAATCAAAAGTCAGAATTTTTTTTCACCTTAAAAGGCGAGATTTTAAACCCCATTTTTGATAACTAAGAGTTAATAGCTGAAATAATGATGTTAACAGCAATTGTATTTATCCCTATTATTTATACCAATTTATTTCCAGAAATAATCCAACAAAAATGCCGAGCTAAAACCAAAAAGATTTATCTTTTAAAATCGGTACAAAATCAATATAATACTATACCCTTGCTCAAATTTTTCCTAAAAAATAGGAACGTTATTTTTCAAGATTTAAACTCCATACTTTCGGTGAAATTCCATCAATAGTAACTATCTATTGAGTAGTATTGCTTATATCAAACATTGCCCCTGAAAAATTTTAACTTTTGGCCAATAAGACCATACTATTTGAGTGAGAAGCTATTTCTTAGCTATTATAAACTTACATATTAATATGTGGCAATTTCAGAAAAAAACTTAAAAAAATATTTTTATTTATTATTTTTTCATTTATATTTTCTAGAAATCAGAATAATTTGGTTAACAAAATAGAAATTTGGTGGTGGTGCATTGTAATAGTCGTGCATTGTCATTATTTTTGTTACCAGAACAGTGGGAGCATCTTGCTCCCGTGCCAGACATTCCTTGTTCCTTGTATACCATTACTATGCATGACTACCAGAAATTTATTCGCAGGGGTTTGGTCACCAAACCCCTACAGTTACCTGAAAAATAAAATGACAAAATTATATAGCTAAGAAAGAATTGTTTAGGACAATTACTGATGATGAACCTTAGACTAGAAAATGTTTTTCCAACTGTTCCCTGTTCCCTATTCCCTGTTCCCTGCTATATCAAACATCAAAAAAAAATATTCTCCACCCTTGGAGAAATAAGGATGGAGAATATCGCAAATTGAGTCAAACAAATAAACTAAATCAATTTAACATCTGGATACTCAGCAATCATATCATCAGAAGTCAAAGTATCCCCACTTGCTTGAGGAGTCCACAAAACTTCAACAGCTAATAACTGCTCGCTAGAAATAGCACCCATTTGACTCAAAGCACGCCTTAAATCTTCTGTACTATTAATAGCTGGTAATATTAGCTTACCTTGAGTACCAACAATAAGAGTAACTACAATATATTCTCCTGGAGCTTCTGGTTTCTGAGTCACCAGTTCGCCATTAGTCTCACTAACTGGCAAAGAAGTTTGAGCATCTTTAGAGATTAATTGATTATTGTAGTTAGAAAGAGTTTCCTCAGAAAACTTACTACGTTCAGTCAGAGCATACTGATTAAATTTTGCCTCTGCGGAGTCTAACCTTGCTTGTTCACTTTGGGCAGCACCATAACTCCAATATTCAGGATGACGTAATAAAGATAATGTTGTCTCTTGAAGAACTTGTACTCTACCAGCAGCAGAACCAGTATCAGCATTTTCAGCTATTCTATCGAGGTCTATTTGTAAACTTCTAGCTTCTGCCAATAAACCAACTTGTACACGAGCAACAGAAACAGTCGGGTTATCACTATAGTTCTCAAACTCATCTCTTTCAGTTGCTCTGCGGAAACTACTAACTAAGAAATTAGCGATCGCGATAAAAATCAAAATTGTAAATAGACTACCAAACCCACCGAAACCAAAGAAAGGTATCAAGAAGGGAAAACCAAAACCACCCCCTCGATAGTAACCACCTCCGGGAGTGCGAGTAGGTGAAGTATAGGTACGACTAGGCATTCTAAATGACCCACCGCCCATGCGACCCCCGCTACGAGCGGCCATTGCTGCATCAGCTTGACTGAAAACTAAGGTTAGAACTAACCCAATGACAAAAAATGATTTGAGAATGCCTTTAATGTTGGAAAACAGTTTTTTAATCATAAGTAATCATTAATTATTGCTATACATCTTCAATTTACCGCTTTGTATCTAGACTGTGCAGTTAAATCTTGTTGTTTAAGGATTGGGATATCCCTACTTGTCTACTAGAACATCAAATTTTAAAATTTGAATGTTGTATTATGGCTTAATTTTTGCCTATCTATAGCGCTATAGTTTTGGTAATGTATCTCAAGTTTATGCCAAATTTCCAAGATATACAGGACTACCTCTATTTGCTGTAAGGGTTTGGAGTCAGGGTTTGGAGACCAAACCCCTACTAACCTGATGTCTTAATTAAGATAGCAACTGCTAAAAATCTAGATTATCCTAGAGAGCCTCTCCGTTGTATGATGGGTTAATCTTTGCCTATCTATAGCGCTATAGTTTTGATAATGTATCTAAATTTATGCCAAATTTCCCAAATACAGCGTATTTCAGGTTTATGAGGTACAGCAAAAATAGGGTAGTATAACAGTTTTTAAAATGGTGGGAATTTATGAAATTAAGGACTGTACCTCATTTACTTGCAATCTGCTTTATATAGGACTTAAAAATCTATTTGCTGTAAGGGTTTAGAGTCAGGGTTTGGAGACCAAACCCCTACTAACCTGGTGTATTAATTTAAGATAGCACCTGCTAAAAATCTAGATTATCCTAGAGAGCCTCTCCGTTGTATGATGAGTTAATCTTTGCCTATCTATAGCGCTATAGTTTTGGTAATGTATCTCAAGTTTATGCCAAATTTCCCAAATATATAGGACTGGCAAATCTATTTGCTATTTGCTGTTAGTAAGAGTTGGCAGACCAAACCCCCCACTCAACTTCTGACTTCTGACTTCTAACTTCATTCAATACCGCCTCCAACAATAGTAACTATTTCCAACTTATCCCCTGGCTGCATTTCCGTTTTGTCCCAAAATTGTCTATGTAGAATCTCCCCATTATATTCTACAGCTACCAAACGGGGATTTAATCCCAACTCTTCTAAGAAATTTGGTAGGAGTGTCTTGGGTAAACAAGTACGAGTTTCTCCGTTAACTTTAAGTGTAATTTGATTTGACATTAGACATCTCGAATAATAAAAAATAAAACCAATTATCCAACTAGATACATCAACTCTTTCTTCCAACGTTGCTGAATCAAAAGATGAATCTTTGCAGACAAGGTAAACCCATCTTTATGCTTACTCTTTATCTAAAAAAAAATTCATCCCACACTCCCCACACCCCCCCTACTCCCTACTCCCTCTTTTGTAGCCTAGACTTTTTCTGGTAATATATTATTAGAACGTAGAGTTTGATAACGATTTAGTTGAGACAGAAAATATTGAGTTACCAAAGTTGGTTGCTCTGCTTGCATAATTGCCCTAACTACAGATACACGTTCCGCACCAGAAGATAGAACTTCATCACAGTTTTGCATATCAATTCCACCAATAGCAAACCAAGGAATGGGGCAATTATTCACAGCATAATTAACATATTCTAAACCTGCTGCTGGTTTATCTGATTTAGTAGGAGTTTCATATACTGGTCCTACTCCAATATAATCTGCTTCCTCCTGAATTGCCCGCTTCATCTCTTCTCGGTTTGTAGTAGAACGACCTACGAGCTTCTGAGGGCCAAGTAATTGTCTGGCAAGATTAATAGGTATATCATCTTGTCCCAGATGAACTCCATCTGCATCAGTGGCGATCGCTAAGTCTACTCGGTCATTAACAATAAATAGAGCGCCGTAGCGACGACAAATTTGACAAAGTTTTTGTGCTTCTGTCAATTTTGTGATGTCATCTGCTGTTTTATTTCGGTATTGGACAAGAGTTAATCCTCCCTGAAGAGCAGCTTCTACTATATCGGTTAATCTTTCTTGAGGTGAGGTGACGAGATACAAGTAAGAGTTTTGCAGTTGTTGATTTCTTTGATAAGCGAGAAGCCCACTTTCGATAGTATAAACTCGGTAACGTATTTGTTTACAAGCAGAAGCCATCTGGGAATTATAGATTTTTCCATATTCTTCTAGAACTCTGAGTGCTTCTTCTAAACGACAGAAGTTAACTTGCAGTAGTTGTTGAACATCTGAGCGGTGTTCTTCCTGTGGATGAGTCAATTCTGTACCAGGGTCGCCGGGGGTATTGCGGGACATTCTCAGTTCTGTGCCATGCCAACTCCCAATCTCTTGACGTAATTTTTTACACTCATTGGCCAAGTTAATACTATTGAGGCCAAAGCGACACCATTCTTCAATAATTCTCAGTCCTTCCCGCGCCCTATCTAAGTTAGCATCTAAAATTCGACGAACGGCAGGCTGCACATTCTTATCCCAATTATATTTATCGCCCATAAAAATTATCCTATAAATTTTAATCGTACCTTGTCAAAATAACTATAATCTTGCCCTTTCAAATATCTGAGGGGCAGACTAAGACAAATTTTGCTACTAAGCTACTAATATAGATTTTTTTATAGTATAATATTGCCTGCAATATAGAAATTAAATAGTAGTCGTTAACTAGGAGCAATTCGGAGTTAATCTTAGCAATTGGTTCACTAACTACACCAGGTGCTGTTACCTATAAGCTATCTCCTTTTTTATATTTCCTTGACAAACAATCTTTTAACAATAGTTAAGATAATTTTTGAAATATTTTAGTCAGTATTATGACGACAGGGCAAAACCTAAAGTATAGTTAGGCTATTTTAATAGAAAATCCTGACTATAATAGCTATAAATTTTTGTTAGATTAATTGTTTATACTATCGCGCTTCAGTAGTAATAAAATTTTGATTAGTACCTATTTAATAAATGTTTTCTACAAATAAATTTTAGGTAGTAAGTAAATCTTTATGTTCTAGGATAGGAAATTAAGTTTCCCGCTATCCGAGCGTCTTATTTGGTAAGCATTCAGCTATTAGCAGTCAGCTATCACCAATTAGATATCTCCCTTTAAAGGGAGGTTGAAATTAATACTTCTCAGAGTTAAGGGAGCCTATGATTGGCGGTAACTTTTAATTCTCTCTAAATTCAATAGCTGTTAATGTAGTTCTTCCGCAGGAGACTGGCTAATAGCTGACGGCTGTTTGCGTAGCATTTCGTAGGAAATGCTTACGCTATTTGTAACATTTTTTTTTCATGCTTTGGTTCAGGATGACTACCTCAAAAAAATCTAGTATACTATTTATTTTTTGATAATTTCGATGATTAAAAAATCCATTCAGGTCAAAAAATCAATCTATGACAAGAAAAATCAATTAATGAAATTTAAACGGAAAAAAGTATTATTAGGAATAAGTATTGCTGTCTTTTTTGTTGGCGCTACACTCAATTATTTAACTGATAATTTACTGATTTATCAGGTAAGAGAAATATTTTTGGCATCTAGTCAAGATATTAATACAGCAGATGCAAAAGGAAATACACAATTACATAATGCTATTCAGGATAATGAGTCTGAAGTAATAGATATATTAATTGCTAATGGCGCTCAGGTTAATGTGAAAAATAACAATGATAATACTCCACTACATTATGCAAGTAAAAGCCAGGAAATAACAGCTTTACTTGTTAATAAAGGAGCAGATGTTAACGCTAAAAATAATCAAGGTATTACTCCTCTACATAATGCTCGTCGGCGAGGAGTAGCTGAAATATTAATTACTCATGGAGCGGATATAAATGCTCAAGATAAAAAAGGTAAAACTCCTCTACATTATCTAGTGACCAACGATAGTCAATCAGCAGCAGAATTATTAATTTATCGAGGAGCAAATATTAATGCTAAAGATAATAATAATCAGACTCCTTTGGATTATGTGCGAAGTCAAGAGATGGCAAAATTAATGATTAGTCGTGGAGCAAAGTTTGGTGATTCAGATGTTAGTGTTAATTCTGGTAAATATAGTTTATTACATGAAGCTGTAGCACTGGGAAACAAAAATTTAATTGACCTACTAATTGCTAATGGTGCGAATGTAAATATTCAAGATGAAGATGGAAATACACCTCTACATTATGGCAAAGATGATCGGGAAATAACCCAATTATTAATTGCTAATGGAGCTGATATTAACGCTAAAAATCAAGAAGGCAATACTTGCCTACATCAAACAGAAAATCCAAAAATTGCTCAATTATTAATTGCTAATGGAGCTGATATTAACGCTAAAAATAAATGGGGATTTACTCCTATTTTTACTACATCTAAATCTGTGGCAAAACTGCTATTTACTCAAGGTGCTGATTTAAAGGCAACAATAGTAAATGCTAAGGATGCTGATGGTAGTACCCCATTACATTATGCTAAGTTGACTAAATTAACTGTAGTTTTAATTGGGGATGGAGCAGATGTTAATGCTAGAGATAATTATGGTGAAACACCTTTACATTATGCTAGAGATAATCAAGATGTGGCTGCAATTTTAATCGCTAATGGAGCAAATGTGAATATCAAAAATAATTATGGTGAAACTCCCTTACATAAAGTAAATAACCAGAAAGTAGCTGCTTTGTTAATTTCTCATGGAGCAAATGTGAATGTCAAAAATAATTATGGTGAAACTCCCCTAAATAGTATCGACAATCAGGCAATAGTAGAGTTTCTTAAAAGTCAAATGCGTGGAGATAGAAAATAATTTTGGGTATAATGCTACGCCCAAGGCAAAAGTCACTGATGCAAAACTCAAAAATCATCTATGTCCTTTGCATTTATTAAGAACAAAATGGGTGGGAAGACTAAATAATTTCGGGTAATTGCAAAGTTCCATTTATATCTCTAAAAATAAGTTTTGCTAGATACATTAAGACTTAGATCGTGGTCGTTTAATTAGGGCTGTAACTCCGTTCGGTTTACACGATCAAAAAGTTTTTCCTCCTTTTCCTTTTGATTTTTATATGTACAACGTTTACTATACTTTCGATCTCCCCCCTCCTGAGTATTCTCGAATTATCTATAAACTGGTCAAGCGGATATAATATTACCCATTATCTTTAAAGAATCAAATTATCTTTACAAAAATTTGAATCTTTGTTCAAAACACCCCATAATAAGGGAATAGCAGAAAATAAATTATCCCAATTTTTGTACTCTATCGTTATTGGTTACTCCCTATTCCCTTACTTTTTCAATTTCTTCCCTACTTCCTACTCCCTACTCCCTTATTTTCATAGCTAATGGGATAATTTTTTATTTGGAAGTCCCTAAAAGATACTTGACAAAATATAATAACTAAATTGTATGTCACTGTTTCCTAGGAGGAAAGCCGTGAACCAAATATTTATCCTTTTTTCGCAGAAAAATAATCAAACAAATTTACTTCGGAAAACCTACTGTTTATCACCTCTTTTAGCTACAGCATTACTGGGGTTATTTACTTCTACAAGTCTGGCAGTACCATTTGCACAACAAGTGGCCCAATCTCCAGAGACTCAAGCTAATTATCAGATGAATTTGCTTTATGTTAGTTCCTCCATTGGTAAAGACTTTGGAGATGGTACTAAAACTGCTCCTTTGAAAACTATTACTTATGCTCTGAAAATCGCTCAACCTAACACAACAATTTTACTTGCGCCGGGAACTTATAGCAGACAAACCGGTGAAGTTTTTCCTTTGATTTTACAGCCAAAAATTACTATTAAAGGTAACTCTTTCAACAATGGTAAAAATGTTTTAATTCAAGGTGGCGGTAATTTTAATAGTCCGACTGTAAAACAAAAAAATATTACAATCGTAGCTGCTAATAACTCAACTTTAAATGGTGTAACAATCACAAATCCCAATCTTCAAGGTTATGGTTTATGGATAGAATCTAGTGGCTGTCTTATTAGTAAAAATACTTTTACTGGTAATCGTCTAAATGGAATTTCTATGGTGGGTAGTAATATAGGAATTATTCAGGAAAATAGTTTCTATAACAATGGCGGAAGTGGCATAACAATTTCTGATAATTCTCAGCCAGAAATTAGAGATAATTTGTTTCAAAATACAGGTGTGGGAATTAAAATTTCTGATGATGCTGCTCCACAAATAATAGGAAATCGTCTAATTGAAAATGAAAATGGGATTATCATTCAAGGAAATGCACGGCCAATTTTGCGCGGTAATTATATAGAGAGTAATAGAGAAAATGGAGTAGCAGCGATCGCCCGATCCCTACCAGATTTGGGTAACTCTCAAGAACCTGGACGTAATACTATTCGTAATAATGGTAGGTATGATATTTATTCTGTAGTCAAAGGTAAAACTATTCCTGCTTATGGGAATTCTTTAGAGGGCGATCATAATTATGGCAATATTGACATTGCAGGAAAAATTCCTCCTCCCCCAAGAGTTGCTCCTCTGAAGAATATTCCAACTACACCAACTGTAAGTCAGGCAAAAAGGGAGTCTGAACAGGAGGAAGTAGTTATGGAAACTGCATCTATTCAGGAAGACACTCAGGTAAAGGCAAAAGAATCAAATTTTTCACCCTCAACAGAAAAACCAGGGGAGCGGAGCATATCTAGTAGTATTATTTCCCGACCAAGACCACAAAATTCAACCACAGAAATGATTCTGATCCCTGTACCACCTCCAGAAACCCGGAGAGGATCTAGAGGATCTAGGGGAAATTCCTACAAACAACCTAGTGGTCAGGGAAATTTACAAAGACTACTACAAACTAATCCTAACTATCAGAATACACAAGCAATTGAAATACCAGTATCCCCACCAGAGTCAGGGGGAAGAACTTTAGAAAGGTTGCGAAATTTACCCCCTAGAAGCACTACCCCAAGGTTTGGAGGTAACAGACCAGTTGCTTCTCCTGGTTTATTACCTGTTCCGACAGCAAATATTCCCCTTGGTCGTGGAGGTTATGTACCACCCGGTATTGCCAGAAATCAAAATCCTAATCCTTGGTCTAGACTATCTTTAAGATCTAATTCTCGAAGTCGTGCAGCAGCTTTGGGTCTACGTTATCGGGTAGTTGTAGATGTAAATAATCTTTCTCAGCAGTATAAGTTGCGATCGCTTGTACCAGATGCTTTTTCTACTAATATTAATGGTAATTCTGTAATGCAAGCAGGAGCTTTTCGGAGTCGTCTTGAAGCAGATCAACTATTAAGAACTTTGCAGAATAATGGTTTGAATGCTGAAATTATACCCGTACAATAAGACTCAGAAAATTTAATCGGTAGTTCATTATTCATTAGACATAGGCGTGAAAAAGATATAGACTTTTTGCGCATAGTAAGCAACAGGCAACAGGTAACAGGTAACAGAGAAGAGATTTTTAGGAAAAAAGTACGAAAAATGAAAGTGAAGTAACTTTTACTTCTCTTGCTGGTGTTGCTGAAGTAAGGTATGAAATTCCTAAATTTATAATTTGATTTTCAGACTTATTTCCCCTCGTTCCTGGCGCGGAAAAAGCTCCTTTCTAACTCTACGCCTCCTAACTCCTGTAAAATCATACTTTTATTCACCAACGCCATCTTGTTTATTTTATTGATATATTTATTTAGATTTTTGTACATGGCAATATTACTTTAACATTTGTACCAACTCCTTCTCTACTATCAATGCTAATATACCCACCATGTAAATCAACTGCTTTTTTAACTATAGATAAACCCAATCCTGTTCCATTAATAACGCCTACATTTGATGCTCATTCAAACTGTTTAAATAGTTGGTCTCGATCTGCTCCTGGTATCCCAATTCCTCGATGGGAAATGCGGAAAGTAATTTATTATAATGCTCCAAATACTTCTAGAGTTATATTATTGCCGTTTGGAGAATATTTAATAGCATGAGATAATAAATTATTGAGAATATGATGTATAGCAATCCTAAATTGCTCGTAACAAGTTTTATAGTAGTTAATTTGAGCTGAAAATCTTGAAAATTCTGTACGTCGCCAATCCGACGGCTCCCCTACCTGACTCCTGACTCCTGACTCCTAACTGCCACAAAAATATTACAACCTAAATAGGATTGCTATAGCAACTTTTCATCTAGATATAAATCCTCTAGTTTACCTTGGCTGATAAAAGTCAATTTATGTTTTCCGGGTGCATTTATTTGCATATTTTAAATGAGTTGATTACACAAAATAATTACGTCCATTGATGTCGGCTTAAATTTTAATTTACCTGACTCTACTCTACTCAAAATCAATATTTATTCTAATAACTTATTCATATTTTTAATACTAGAATAAATCCGGTTTATCTGCCTTTGATTTTTTGATTCCTAAAATCTACCAAGATAGATTTAACTAAATTGCTGTTAATGATGTGCGTAAATCATGAAAAGCTATAAATCGATATCGAGATTTATGTTGAGTATATCGTTCAGTTTTTGCTAAATATTTTTGTAGTTTTATCTCTTGTCAGTATTTGCTAAAAGCCATGTTATACCAATTTTATCAAAGAATATTACACACGCTTTGTTTGTAGAGAAAGCTAAACAGAGAACACCGGATATGAGAACATGAAATACCGAATCTGGGAACAAGGAATACCAGATATGGAAACAAGAAATGCTGGATATAGAAACAAGAAACACCGGAACTGGGGAACAGGGAATACCAGAATTCGGAAATAGGAAACACCAGCTCTGGGATTTGTAGATTTGTAGCAAATACTTACTTCAAATAACTTCCAACCCTTCGCCCAGTTTCTCCATCAGGAGAATGTTGTTTATTTTTATTGTTTTTTGAAAAAATAAATATTGAAGAAAATATCCAGACAAAAAATTTTTTTCCACAGTAGACACAATTTGCTTCACTAAGACTACAATGGACGTGCTCAGTTTTAAATTTTAAGAGGTATACAATATGGTAATATCTGCAACTCCCAGTAATGCCAGAGTTTTCGTACTTCCTCAGAGACAAGATTATATCCAGCCTCCACTGGCCAAAACAGTTCCATTAGACAAGATTAGAACAAAATTGGACATGACACTATTAGCCCTCAAGGTTTTAATAGGTATTAATTCTGAGTCCATAGTTCGAGTAGCAAGTAAATTAAATATACCCCCCAAAATTGCTGATGAACTTGCTCTAGCAGTAGGAGAAGAGAAGGGAGAAAAACAGATAGTATCCCAAAATCAACCTCTGAAAGTAGAAGAAGCTCAGAGTTTTATATTAGTTATCTGTCACTTGGCAAAACAAAACCAAGCATTGATTCGTCGTGCAGTGGCGTTAATGGAGCAAATGGGCGCTCAAAATAGTAAACTTCAATCAGTTACTTTATTAAGAGAATATCTTTGTAACTTTAAAAAAGCGTATCAAGATTATTACTGGAATCGTGAAAATACGACACCAGATAACCCAGAAACACTAGCTTTAAAGCTATTAGTTGATTTGTTATTTTATAGCGCTCCTCAAGGATGCAATCGTCTTTTTTCAAGCCTCAAATCTTAATAAAAAAACAATACTATCAACCCATCATTAACAAATCATAATTAATCTAAATTGTGGCAAGAAAAAAAACATAAAATCAATTGATAGAAGTAAAAAATTATAGAGGTAAGAAGAATTAGTTAGTGATAGCAATAGAGGTCATTTCAGTTATTAGTTTGCTACGCACATGAAAAGCCTCCTAGGTCGGATATTCCCTTTTTCCTTACGGAATGCTCCGTAAACATGTCCCATAGCAAAACAGTACCTCCGGCTCAAGCTGGATGTTTGAAATCCGAAATTTTCTTTTTTATCCCCTTGTAGAGCGACAGCTCGCGGCGCAGCCAAGGGGAGGCTTAACACCTTATTTATTGGTCAAACTCCTTAATTCTTAGTTCTCTATAATTTAATACTAATTGAATAAAAGAATCCTACAAGTGCGGGAGTATATATTATGAAATACGAGCTATTTCTCTTGACAACATCAAACACCCATTGGCAAAAATAAATGCTATAAATTCCTCTATCCCGACTCCCGAAGTTAGATGGCAACTCCGACCACTCTCTTACTTACTTACTTACTTACACCAATTCACTTTATAAATGTCATAAATAGTTTCAAAATTTCAATGTGAAATAATTTTCTGAAATTACTGAGCGCGTCAAAGTTTTGAGCCTATAAAATCTTACTTTTAACTTTTAACTTTTAACTTTTGACTTTTGACTTCCGTGAAACGGTATTAACTCCTAGAATTTGTATAACTTGATTGTTTTAGAATGAAGAAAATTCTTACTTAGGTAGTAATAACTAAAAGCTGTAGATGGTATGATTTTAGATTGATATTTAATTCAAATGTTTTCACGAACTTACACTCCCCCAACTTGTACATTAAAAGTGACAGCTAGAGGTTTAGCATTGTTAAGATGGTTTGGTATACCAAGACAACAACGCTTTAGTCTCAGTTTTGACGACCCCAGGGTATCCGAAGCAGAGCATATTACAGTCAAGGGCAATCGCCGTGAACTGGATACTCTCCACAAAGTTGTTACTACTTATGTGCAAGAATTTCTGAATGAATCTCCGAATTTACCCTTAGAGATGGAAAATACAGGAGTAGAAAACGCTAGTAACATACAATCTTATACAAAAATTCAGGAAGAAACTAGCGCAGAATATACTATCGAAACTGCTGATGCTAAAATTGTAAATCCTTATTCCCAACCCCCGATCAAGAATCAAAATATCTATGTACAACCACGGGACTTATTAACCCATGATTTATTTTTGGGGTCTTTGGCAAATAAAGAATCAGGAAAACTTATTTCCCTGAGTATGCTACAACTATTTGACTTAGCGATCGCCCTAGATGAATCTCAAAATGATTTACAGACATTACCTCAGTTTCAGTCTGATGGTGAAGTTAAACCTATTCCCGAATGGTTGCGTACTGCCATACTAATTATAATTACTGCTGGTTTGACTGCTGGCGCAATTAAACTCTATAACCGCTATGTAATAAGTCGACAACAGCAAGATGAAGAAATTGCTACATCAGATTCGATAAGCAATAATAATCAATCAATTCCTCCCCAGACATCTCCAACCCCTATTCCATTACCAACGCCAACAGTACCTGCATCGCCATTACCCACACCACCAACAAATTTACCAACAACAACTATAATCAAACCTTCTCCCATTCCCACACCATCTCCTTTGTTTCCTACACCAAATCCTCCAGCACCACCTGCTCCTAATAATTTACCACCACCTGATTTTTCTCGCACTCCCCAAAACCAGGGAACTACTACTACATTCGCTATTCCCACAGCACCACCACTGACACCTCCGCCAATTCCTCCAGCAGCAATACCTAATTATGGAGTGCCAGTACAACCCATATCTCCTGCGCAACCGCCTCCAAGTCTGCAAACTCAACCTGCTCCAAATCAAGCTCCGTTACCAAATATTAATAGGAGAAGGGTAGAACCTTATTTCGATGTGAGTCGTATTCCGATAAATGTTCCGAGAGCAATTGATTTACCGCCGTTGCAGGATTTAGATCCGGTTGCCGTGCGCGATATCCCAACTACTGTTGAACCTAGTAATGAAAAAAAGAAGTCTAAATATACATTATTTGATAAAATTCCCCAAGTCGCAGAGGTGAGAGAATATTTCGAGAAAAGTTGGGAACCGCCATCAGATTTAGATAAAGATTTGCAATATAGTTTGTTATTAAATGGTGATGGTTCGGTGAAAAAGGTAACTCCTATTAGTCGAGCATCGGTTGAGTTTTATGGTAATACAAATATGCCTCTAGAAGAACAAGCTTTTGTGTCTAATATTGAGGGTGGAAAGACTGCTAAAATTCGATTGGTTTTGAGTCGAGATGGTGAAGTAAAGACTTTTTTAGAGTCTTTGAATTAGTATTTGTAGTGCGGGGATATTGCCCGCTACAGGTGTACCAATACCATTTCTCAAAAACTTTTCTACACTTTCTTGAGCATTAGGAACGTTGCATGCAACGTCCGAGAGCGAGAAGTAAACATAAGAACAATTAACACATTAGGTGGCTAATAATTATCAAAAAGGTTAAAGAGCAAGTGTTATACAAAATTCAAAAAAGGCTGTTACATTCTAATTTGTAATTTATTCCTACAGTTTAATACTTGATGGCTTGCATTCATTGTCAAAATTAAATTTTTTTCCTCCATTTTTTGTCTATTTATCTTTCCTGGTTCCGGCGCTCCGTATTTCCTTTTACCTGTTCTGTCACTGTAGCAATATTTTATGAAAATGGTATTAATTACTTAATAATTGAACTGTCACCTAAGTATAGCATTCGTATAACTGATATGAATATGCTGTAATTATCCTGAGCTAATATCAGATACGGGAGTTGGAATTAGTTTGGGATAATCCAGGTTATAGTGGGCCAAAATTTGCTAAAGCATTCGCGGAGGGTTGCCTCAGGAGTATCGCCAATCCGATCTCAGTAAGAATAGAGATAGTCAAGCGCAATAGACAATTATTTAATTCTCTTCACTTATATTTTTTCTGGCAGGAATTTCAATGATAAATTCACTATATTCTTCTAGTTTGCTTTTCACTTGAATACTGCCATGATGTTGTCCAACAAGAATTTCATAAGTGAGAGATAAACCCAAACCTATTCCTTCTCCAGGTGGTTTAGTCGTTAGAAATGGATCGAAAATTTTATCTTTAATTTTTGAATTTATTCCTGTTCCATTGTCATAGATCCGAATTTCTACTTTTTCTCCTAAGTTGCAGGTTTGTACAGATAAAATAGGAGCAAAATCTTGATTACTGGATTCCTGTTCTAACTTAGTTTTGAGAGCGTAATAGGAATTATCAAACATATTGATAAAAGCCTGAATTAGATCGGAAGATGACACAAAAATTTCACCAATTGACTCATCGTAATTAGTATGAATTTTTATCGGAAAATCCTGTTTTTCCCAGAGACTATGACCAGCAAATTGCAATGATTCCGTTAAAATATTATTCAAATTGCTAAATTGTAACTTACTACTATCAAGTCGTGTGTGTTTTACCATCATTCTAATAATCCGTTCAGCTCTTTTACTATGTTGATAAATTCCATCTGCATTATGTTTTAGCTCATTGAAAATTTCTGTAAAATTCTCAAATTTTTCAGATTCAATTTTATTGGTTTCTAAAGTTAAATCCTCCATAAATTCATCTAGTAACTCTGACGAAAGTTGAGCAAAATTCTGGACAAAATTGAGAGGATTACAAAGTTCATGAGCAATACCTGAAGTTAAAGTACCTAAGTAGGCAAGTTTTTCTTGAGCAATAATCTCCTTTTGGGCTACTTGTAACTCTTGTAATGCTTCTTTAAGCTTTGCTTCTGCTATTATTCTTTGTTTAATTTCTTCTTGGAGTAGTAAATTTTGTTTCTTTAATGTTTTGGTTAATTGTCGCAGTTGTATATGTACTTTTACTCTTGCTAAAACCTCATTTATTTTGATTGGTTTAGTAACGTAATCCACTGCTCCCAGTTCAAAACCGGTAATCTTATCCTCTGTATCTGATAAAGCGGTCATAAAAATTACAGGAATATCTCTAGTTTCTGGATTAGCTTTTAAGCGCTTACAGGTTTCAAAACCATCAATTCCAGGCATTAAAACATCGAGCAAAATAATATCTGGACTATTGTCTATTGCTTGTTTTAAACAACTCTTACCATTCATAGATACTAAAATCTTAAAATTATAGCTCTCTAAAACACTAACTGCTAATTTCATATTGATTGGATTATCATCCACAATTAAAATAGTGCTGTTTACTGCTACAGTTTTACTATTATTCTCAACTATACTCATTTGACTTTATACCTAATTCTAATTTTCCGATATTTATAGGATACTTCTTGCAGAAGTCAGGGAATAGGGAATAGGGAATAGGGAATAGGGAATGAAATCAACAATTTCAAGATATGAAATTGATTTAATTAAAACTTTTGCAAGAGGTCTAGGGTTTTAAAACTTTAATTAATTGTTAGTAAAAATTCACTGACAGCTTTAACAAATTCTCCTGTTGACTCATAAGGTAAAACATTTCGCCCTGATATTTGATTACCTTTTGCTTGAGGCAAATATTTTAAATAAGTGTTCATTCTTTGTTCTGGAATTTCAGTTTTGTCTGTTTTACTAATAGTTGATGCTTGACTTCCTACTAATACTAAAGTTGGTTGATTGATTTGAGCGATCGCCTGACTAAAATCTTGTCTCCAAAAGCCTGCTAAAAAAGAAAAAACAGCATATTGACTTTGGGGATTTTTTGCTCCTTTTTCCAAAGTATCTAACCATTCTTCATCAACTTGATTAGGCTCGGCAAATAATTGTTTTTTTGAGAAAGAATCTAAAAATTTTCTACTGCGTGCATAGATATAAAAAGCTTTACCAATTGGTGAGTAAAAAAGATTTCATCTCAATTTGTTTTGTACAGGTGAAGCAGCTTTTTGTATTAAGTCTAGTTGAGGAGGTCCTGATAAGATTAAACCATGAATTAAATTTGATTTTTGTTGCAGTTTTACTAGAGATACAGCCACAGGAAATAAAGCACCTTGCACAATTAAAATTACTGGTTTTTGCACAATTGTCTCTAAAAAATATTGTAATTGTTCAGCCCAATCTACAGGGTAATATGCCACAGATGGCATATCACTTTCACCACACCCTAATAAATCTGGATTATAAATAAGATTTTGGCAATTTTCCTCCTGCCATAGATAACAAAATCTATGCCAGAAAAATTTAGATAAACCGACGCCAATTGGGTGTATTAGTAATAAAGGTATGCTGGTAGTATCACCTTGTTTTTGCGGATATAATTCATAGGCACAACGATATCCTTTCCAAGTATAGAATTCTGTCATTGGTTAAATAAGAGAGATATTTATTAGATATATTCATACATAAATATATCATATTTGCTCAAAATAATTTATTATTCATTCATACCTTAATAGCTTGACTGCTTCTGTTGGTGGGACTCATCTTCATAAATTGGAAGTAATAATCAAGAAAACTCAACCAATAAATGCTTTCGTCCAATTGAGAAAGTGTGCCGGTCTGGGGAAACATTGGTAGATACTTTATTTGTAAGTAATCAGCTATATATACCATTCATGAAAAGTAAGCATTCAGCCGTCAGCTATCAGCTAAAGAAAGAAGTAAGAAAAGGAGGAAATGTTGAAAAAAAGGTAAAAATGATCATGCTAGATATAGTTGTCTAAAATGAATTAGAGCAGCTCTTTTTAAGCATCCCTAATCAAGATAAATTTATAGTATTCTTTTTTCACGCTTGGTACTAAGGTGTGGTTTTATTGCGCTCGAGCTGACAGCTAATAGCTGAATCCTTACCATGAAAAAAGAATGTTACGAATAATAAGCAGTATTAAAATATTTTATCGGAAATGTCTATTTGACGAAAAAGAGAAATTACGACATAAAAAATGATATCAAACCTATTTATTATGACTCCTGTCTCCTGAATTCTAATAAATAGTATAACCATTTTTAGCAAACATTTATCAATTTGGTATTAGCAGTCAGCATTTCCTAGTTCATGCTCCGTCAACAGCTTGTTTTGTGAATTAAAATTTACATTTATTAGGGATATCTAAAGTTGCCAAATAATTAATTATCAAGGTTTAATTTTTCTCCTTTTTAGTATAAAAAAAATTAAGTTTTTAGGTTTGGTTATTCCTACTTTTAAAAATAAAAGAAAATTATTAATTGTTATGATTTAACTGTTATTATTTAATTTTTATTGGCTCATGTATATATATTAAATTCGGCAAAAATATTAATAAATAAGTAAAAGTATAAGCTAGTTCTGCATAAGTATTCAGCCGTAATACATGAGATTCTTATATATGAAATTATTGACTATTAAAAATGAATAAATATGGCAAACTCAAGCAATGATTAAAAATTATTATCAAAGCACATTAGCTGATTTTTCCTATTAATTAAAAAGCTTTTGGTACAGTATCACCCAGGAAAAGCTGACCGCTAATATCAAATCCGGATGATTAGTTATTTTAGTTATTGCGACTCGAACAGAGTGGAAGGAAATAATCTCAGGGGTTGCACAAGATTGCTTCCCTTTAGTCGCTGCGGACGACTTTTCAACCAGATTCTATATAATACCTGAATGCTTACGATTTTGCTTTTATTCTAAAAATATCTGATTTGAACTGCAAAAATTACTTTTGCCAAAAATATGTAATATGTGGTAAAAAAAAGGTAGCACTAACAACCAAAATAATTCATTGATGGAAACCTTATTCCCCCTACCTCAAACTACACCAATTTTATTGATGATTAGAAAGTTCAAAAGGTGGTACTAGGAAATGAAGAATCTCAACTATCTGCTTTCACAAATAATCAAAAATGGTACTATAGCACTACGCATTTAAGGCGCGGACATTGGTAAATCAAGTTTTCGGAGCATTTGGACACCGAAAAATCTCTGGTGAGATTACTTTTAACTTTTGACTTGCGCGTAGCGCTATACTCTATTTTTCCTAAAATGCTCGACAAAAAATCGTGAATCTGACTAAATATCTTTGTTGTTAAATTATCAACTAAAATTTTACCTTTATACCTTATAGGAGTTTCCTAATATGTCTGACTTTTCCTCCCTAGACCTAGATCGACCCATTGAACAATCATCTTTAACAGACACCCTCCGTCAACCAATATGGATAGCACTCTTTACCTCTGTGATTATCCATGCCATTTTAGGAATTAACTTACCAAAACTATCCCTATTCTCCGAGAAAGCTAAATTACCACCAACAGTAGGATTAGTCGAATTAACACCAGAACAACTCGAACGTCTCCCCCAACCAGAAGAACCAGATATTACATTCTCTACAATACCAGCACCATCAGACTTTTCCCCTATTACACCAACAACTCCAGGTGAAGTACCATCTTTACCCCAATCCCCATCTTCAGAATTACCAACAATACCAGTAGACCCCTCAGACTACAACTTACCAAAATTACCACCCCTAGATTCTACCAGTTCATCCTCTTCTAACTCTTCTTTTTCCACTCCTTCTGTTTCCAGGTTGCCCAGAAATCTCAATCCAACAGAATTTTCCTACAATTATCCATCAATACCAGGTAGATCGCCATTACCAAGAACATCAATATCTCCACTCCCACTACCCAATACAAATCGTCCACCTGCAGACATATTTCAAATTGAACCACCACAAAATCCAAACCAAAGTCAAATAGATGAATATCAAATTAGGAAAAATTTAAACTTGACAGATAAAGTCTATGAATCAGGTTTATCTCGTCGTTCAACTCTAGAGATAGATCCTACAGATGAAACTTCTGTAGCTGAAAACTCTAGAAAATCATACTCAGCAAATTTAAAATTGCCTCCACAACGTTACCAAGATAAAGTGGAAAATAAAACTGCTATTACTCCCACAGAAAATAACAGCAATACTCAACCACAAAAAACATCTGTAGCAACAGCAACTCCTAAAAAACCTTTACCTCCAGACCCGACAAAAAAAAATCGATTGTCAGAAGCACCGATAGTAAGAGAATTACGAGAAGGCAAGACTATTCAAAATATAGCAGAGGAAGCAAAACAACAACAAAAGATAGTTGTTGCCACCCCCTCACCAACCGAAACCAAAAAATCTCAACCAGAAACACCATCTGTTGCTGCTGCTCCTAAACCATCTCCAACTCCAGAAAAAATAAAAGAATTTAAAGGTTCATTATTAGAAAAATTTGAACAACCACAGCAACAAAAGGTTACTGAAATTATCCCTACTCCTAAACCATCTCCAAAACCTAAAGAAAATTTAGCTGCTGCTACTTTGGAAGAAACAAAACCACCAACACCAGAGGTCAAAGTAACACCTTCTATTGCTCCTACTCCTAAACCTTCCCCATCAGTACAATCGCAAGCAGAATTTAAGGGTTCACTATTACAAAAACTACAGCAACAAAAGCAAACAAATGCTGCAGTTATTGAGGAGTCCCAGTCAAGAGAAATAGCTTTAGGTGCTGTTGGTGCTTATATGCAGTGGGCAATAGAATTAGAAGTAGGTGAAGACAGTTTGACTCAACCCAAAGCTATTTCTAATGTTTATCCAGAAGCTGCTTGTGAGCAAAAGTTGGAAGGTAAAGCTACGGTGGGAGTGTTAGTTACTCCAGATGGTACTATTAGTAAAGGACCAAAGTTGTTACTAGAAAGTGGCTCTCCAATGTTAGACGAAACTGCTTTAGATGCAGTAAGAAAGCAATCATTTTCTAGTAGCGATGACTCTAAACTGTATCAGTATGAATTTAATTTTGATAGTTCTAATTGTAGTAGGGAGCAGGGAGTAGGGAGTAGGGAGTAGGGAGTAGGGAGTAGGGAGTAGTGAAAGGGGGTGAATATTTACGATTCATATCTAGATTATACAACCACTAACACGCACCTGATTTATTAAACACTACCCAAATAGTTTTCCAAATTAACTTTAGATCGTATGCAATAGACCATTTTTCCTGATACTCAATATCCATACCCACTATGTCTTCAAAGTCTTTCACACAAGAACGACCATTTACCTGCCATTCTCCAGTAATACCAGGTTTTACATCTAGTCTGCGCCAATGATTACCTTCATAACGTTCGACTTCATCAACAGTAGGAGGACGAGTACCTACTAAACTCATTTCTCCCTTGAGAACATTCCAGAATTGAGGTAGTTCGTCTAAGCTAGTCCGACGCAGGAAATGACCTATAGGAGTTATTCTAGGGTCGTTCTCATTTTTAAAAATGTTACCCTTCGCCTCATTTTTAACTAGGTGCTTCAATTTTTCTGCATCAACCACCATTGAACGAAACTTCCTGATCCGAAAAGTTTTGCCTTTGAAACCACAGCGCACCTGAGTGAAAAATAGAGGACCGGGAGCATTAATTTGCATTAATATCCAAATAGGAATTGCAACTACTCCTACGATCCCTAACCCGATTAAAGCTCCTAAAATGTCAATTAAACGCTTAGCTTTGCTAGTTACAGATGGATGAAGTATTTGTTTATATAAGCTAGCTGAGTATTCTTCTTCTAAAACTGCTAGAGAGTTCATATTGGAAAATACTGATAAGTCAGATGTATTTGTCATTGTTTACACCCTGATTTGATATTTTTAATTATGATTAAAGGCTTTGATCTCAGGAGTGAGAACTAGACTTCTTGTTAAGAGAGGGGGTGGGTGACATGCGGAAACGGAAAAGAAAAAGGAATTGCTGATTTTGGGTATGATTTGTATTTTTTGATAATTGCTAAACTATTGAGTAACAAATACTTGAGATTATTCAATTCTTATTTTCATACCTTGATTCAGCAATGCCAAGAAAAAAAATAGGGAGTAATAATCTTTTGCTACATAAGAATTTTTACTGATTTTCAGGTTAAATGTTGAGGGTGATTTGCCCAAGTTTAACTTTACTTTCTGCGTATTTTCCTCATCATCCAAGACTACTTCACGTAACCCCTGTCTACTTTTTTAGCTGATTGTCACCCCGTGTTTATACATATTTTAGAAGAAGTGCATTGAAGGTGGTAGAGTAAAATACTCAGCTTTACCAAATCTTCACAAATTTCAGCCGTTTTTTTAAAGTTTCTGTGTGATTTTAGTTATTTATCATCTAATGTCACTTAATCCCAAAAAATATCGTTTATAATCACTAGTTTTTCCTATTGTTATCTTTTTCGGTATTTGTAGATTGGATTAAAAATTTAGTAGTTAATTTTACAAAAAAATAGTTTCAGTAAGAAGGCACAAAAAAACCTGCTAGTCTTCCATAGTAAATGATCTAACACCTATTTTTGTATTATTGCGATATACGCAATCATACATTGTTGTGTAGAGTGCTTCACATAAAACCTTGTCAAACAGGTAGAAGTTGAGAGTAGAAAAAAGGACAAGTCTCTTCAGAGATAATAACTACTATAATTATTGAGCAATCTCTAGTAATTTAGACCTGAGTGAAAGACTTTATAATCACTACTGTGAATAATCAAAACTTATTGATAAATAAATAATGAAACGACTAATTTCTCTAATTATCAGCTTACTTATTCTGACAGCTATCTACTGGAAAATTGATTTTACTGGACTAATAAAAGTATTTGAAAATTCTAACCCTATATGGATGATAATCAGTGTAAATATGATAGTTCCGTTGACAATGTTAACTGCTTGGCGATTACAACAGTTAATGCCAAAAAAAGGCAGGAAATCATCATCTTATCTAAATTTTTGGGAAGCAAATCAATTAATTTTAGCTGCTAGTGTATTGAATATGATTTTGCCATCAAAAATGGGAGATATTGTCAAAGCTTATTTCATGAAACAAAGAGGACATTTAGAGGGAAGCTTATCTCTATCTCTAGTGATATTTGAAAAGGCTTGTGATTTAGTTTCTTTGTTAATATGGTGTGCTTTTGGATTGATTGTTTATCCAGAAAAAGATTTATTATTTTGGGTAATGACTGCCGGAGTAACTTTAGGATTAATTATCGGATTATTATTATTATCTTCTCGCAAATTCACCAATATATTTTTTCAAACAGCAAGAAAAATAGCCCCTAAAAAAATATTTTCAAAGATTGATAATCTAGAACTTTCTTGGATAGAAATGCACAGATATTTTTGGCACGACAAAGTACAATTAACCAAAATTGCTACTACTTCAATATTTATCTGGTTCGGACATCTATTACAAATTTGGTTTTTTACTCTAGCTTTGAATGCTTCGGTTCCATTTTTGGCAAGTTTAGCATTATCTCCCTTAGCAATTTTGGCTGGATTATTACCTTTAACTTTTGCTGGAGTTGGTACTCGTGATGCTGCTTTTATTCTGTTTTATCAACCTTATTTTTCTACAGAAGTTGGTGCAGCTTTAGGATTACTTTGTACATCTCGTTATTTATTACCAGCAATTGCAGGTTTACCATTTTTTGGGAAATATTTAATTGGAATGAACAAGATGGAAAGTCTCAGGAAATCTCAATAATACTAGGGAACAGGGAACACTTAACTGGGAACCCACCCCTAACCCCTCCCAGGAGGGGAGTAATTGATGATTTACGGATAATAATTGATTTTATTTTTAATTATTGGAGGTGTCTAATACTTTTAATGCTTCTTAAATACCTCAATACTAATTCCGGTTCTAAAGGCAATGAATTGATAGCTAATAGCTGATGGCTGTTTTGCTACCGCACAACTCCGTTTTTTCCGCAGGAAATACTTACCTTGTGACTCCTAAATAGGGTTTGTTGAAAAAGTCTTATAGTTGAGGGTAGAGTTCAGAATTTGCGAATTCATAATTTAGAGGATTTAGGAGGCAGAAATATCCCTTTATTTTTCTATATTTACCGAATTATTAATTATTAATTGTTAATTAAATAATTGTGGTTTAAAGCCTCCCCTTGGATAGGGGAAAAAAGCGGTAGAGGGATGGCGAGGTCTCCCGCTCTTTACAGAGCCGCTGCGCTAACGCTTGCCTCCAATCTACCAAGAGAAGAAATGATATTTCCCAATCTTCAATCCTCTCGGTTAAAACCCGAGGTAATTATCAATTATTCATTATCAATTAATGAAAGCCTATTCCATGTAAGTTTGGTACAGTGATTCTAGTAGATTTGATTAAAGACATGAAAACTTTATTCAATACTTCAAAAACTATTTAAAAATTTAGTGCCACTGTACCTCATAAACCTGGAATCCGCTGTATCTACTCAAAACCCTAACTTTTTTAGCTTTTTAGACCAAAAATATTGCACTTTTTTTAAGTATAAAAAGGCTAAAATATTTACAGATAAAGGTTTTTAAAATTAATCAGCAAGACCTAAATACTACCAAACAAAATATTACAACTGAAATAGGATTTATATATAGCATTTCTCCCTCTTGGTGAGATACACAAATTTTTGATTTTAGGCAACAACTCCAGAAGGCAACAGGCAACAGCGAATAGGGAATAAGGAATACAAAAAAATACTGTACCTCATTAATATGAGAACCGCTATATCATTTCTATAACTGTTGTTAAGGCGAGAATTTCGCTTTTATTTTTGTTATAATATAAACAATATATTTGATAAAATATCGGATTTGATAGGAAGCTGATTTTGATATTTTATGTTTGAGAATTTTCGTTATTTTTTGCTGGAATTGAGGATGAAAATTATTAGAAGTAAAAAATTAGGTTTACCAGATTTTAAATTTTTCCTTGAAAATCAAATACTGCCATATTTAATTATTGCTTTTGGGGTAGCCATGAGGTTGATTCAATATTTAGCTAATCGTTCCCTTTGGGCAGATGAAGCAGTTTTAGCTCTCAATATTGTCAATCGTTCTTATTTAGAATTACTCCAACCTTTGGATTATGACCAAGGTGCGCCGATAGTTTTTTTAATGGTAGAAAAACTAGCAGTTCAGATATTAGGTAATAATGAATATGCTCTGCGGTTATTTCCTTTTATCTGTGGTGTCGGGTCGTTGTTTTTATTTTATGAATTAGGTAAAAAATTGATTCCTAAATCTGCTGTTATTATTAGTTTAACTTTGTTTGCTAGTTTGCCATATTTAGTTTACTACTCAGCAGAACTTAAACAATATTCTAGCGATGTAGCGATAGCTCTACTTTTATATCTATTATTACTACCTTTAGTGCAGCAAAAATTGAACCGGGGTCAGATAATTAAATATTCTCTGGTCGGAGCGATCGCTATTTGGTTTTCTCATCCTTCTATCTTTATATTGGCAAGTCTTGGCAGTAGTGCTTTACTAATTAATTTTTGGCAGAAAGACTTGAATAAAATTAAACAGTTATTACTCATCTACTCAGCTTGGGTTTTAAGTTTTATCATCTTTTATTTTGTGTCTTTGAGAAATTTAACTGGCAATGAAACTTTAACAACTTCTTGGGGGGATGGTTTTCCTGGTTCCCCTTTTGATATTATTTGGATGTTAGATGCTTTCGGCAAATTTTTCTATAAACCTTTAGGCTTTAGTAAATGGGTTGATGGGTTAGCTATTGTCGCTTTTTTAGTGGGTTGTATTTCTTGTTGGTTGAGCAGAAAAAAAATTTTGTTGCTTTTACTTTCTCCATTATTTATGACTTTTTTAGCATCTTTTTTACACCAATACCCGTTTCGGAGCCGTTTGGTTTTATTTCTCACACCTTATGTAATTTTTCTCATTGCAGAGGGTGGAAGTTATATTTTGACAAAATCGAAATCTCGGCCAATCAAAATTATTAGTATTTTCTTGATTATCTTATTACTGAGGCAACCCTTAGCAAAAGCTATAGACTTGATAGAAGAACCTCTAAATTACTCAGAAATTAAACCCGTGTTGAGTTATATCAAAAAACATCAACAACCAGGAGATATTTTGTATGTTTATCAACGAGGAATACATCAGTTTCAGTATTATGCAGAAAAATATGGTTATCAAGAAGGTAACTATATTATTGGGGTGGATGATTTAGATAAATATGATGGTCAAGAATTATCAATTACTGAGATGACAAGATATGAAAAAGACTTAGACAAACTCCGGGGAAATAAAAGAGTATGGTTATTATTTTCTCATACTCATATTCCAGCAGAAAGAAGATTTTTAAATTATTATCTGAATGAAATTGGTCTCAGAATAGATACTTTTGAAAAGCCAGGGTCTTATGTATATTTATATGATATGAGTTGAGGTCTGGTCTAAATAGGTTGTAATATTTTGTTTTTTCACAAATCATTTCTACAACCTGAGCAATATATAGTCGTTACTATTGTAGGTTGAATAAAAAGTCATGTGGATAGGCAAACTACCCCAGTTAAATTTTATAATATCACAATTTTGGTAAGGATACAACTGAAAATCCTTTGATGCGCGATTTTTAGGAGCTTCATAAAATGAAAATGTTTGTGTTTTTGGGCTGAACAGGGATGGATGGAAAGATTTGATGAGGAAAAAGTAAGTGTTTGTGGCAAGTTACTAAAGATGAACATCTTTACTGATATTGCTCTTTGAAAAAATTCCTGAATATTTTGATTGTCTGTGAGCAGGCAAATTTAGTTGAATAAAAAGTCATACATATAGGCAAGTTATCCGAGTTAAATTTTATGATATCACAATTTTGGTAAGGATGCAACTGAAAATCCTTTGATGGTCGTTTGGAGCTTCATAAAATGAAGATATTTGTGTTGCTGGACTCAAGAGGGATAGATGGAAAGATTTGATGATGGGAAAAGCAAGCATTTTTAGGAAGCTACCAAAGGTGAAAATCAAAGTTTTGCTTTTTCAGTAGCTTTTTAACGGTTCCCTAAACCTATCTTTTCAGTAAAAACATCTGGTGTTGGCAAGGAGGGTATGGCCCACCAGGGATTATGTTGTTGTAACTCCTCCAATTTATAGGAACCAGTAGCAACAGCAATGGACTTAGCACCAATGGCCTGACAACAGCTAATATCATGGGGCGTATCTCCAATGACATAAATTTTTTCTAAGTTAATTTCTCTGACTAATTCTTGGGCACTCGTTAACGCTTGACGAGCGATCGCTTTTCTATCTGCTACTTTATCTGAAAATCCCCCCTGGGTAAAATTAAAATAATTATCTAAACCATAATGAGTAAGTTTTGCTTTGGCTCCGACAGAGGTATTTCCTGTTAGTAATAGAGAAATTACATCATTACGTTGGGGGTGTAAGTAGGAGAGAATTTCTTTTACTCCCTGTAGTATCGCCCCTTGTTTTCTAGTGAGACTTTGAGGTAGATATTCACTATAAACTTGTAATAATTGGTCTATTTTGCCATCATCAGGAGTAATATCCCCTAATTCTAAAATTTGAGCTGCGAGTAAGCGATCTGTTGCTCCTGCTGTATTGAGCTTTGATAAATCTATCTCTTTACCAATTATGTCTCTAGCAGCATCTTCTAGAGCAAAAATACCTGCTCTACCAGTGGTTAATAATGTTCCATCAATATCCCAAAATAGTATTGTAGTCATTTTGATTGGGGTAACTTGTTAATTTTGTTTGCAACAGAAACCTATCATATCCTGTCTCAATGTATATCCAAAAGCTTAAAAAAATTTTAATCCCATCAAATACCCCAAAACCAAATCAGAAAATATTCTGGCTAATTCTCAGTTTAACCTTCGCAACGATATATAGTTTACTAGCACTTAAAGAAGCTTTTAGTGGAGAATATATAGTACAAGATGACGCAAGACAGCACGTTTTTTGGATGCGCCGTTTTTTAGACCCAGAATTATTTCCCAACGATTTAATTGCCGACTATTTTCAGTCTGTCGCACCGTGGGGTTATAAAACTTTTTATTGGCTATTTTCCCAAGTAGGAATAGACCCAATATTCCTGAATAAATTATTGCCTCTGGGGTTAAGTTTGGTAACTTCTGCTTATTGTTTTGGAATTTGTTTTGAGATATTGCCAATACCTTTTGCAGGTTTTATTGCCTCAGTATTATTAAGTCAAAATCTCTGGCTTCAAGACGACATAGCTTCCGGTACACCAAGAGCTTTTTTATATCCTTTATTTCTGGCGGTTTTATACTATTTATTGCGAAAATCATTAGTTCCTTTTTTAGTAGCGATCGCTCTCCTCGGATTATTTTATCCACAATACGTTATCCTGACTGCTTTGATTTTAATTTTCAGATTTTTAGACTGGGAAAAAGGGAGATTTTGTCTTAGCAAAAATCGACTGGATTATATATTTAGTGGAGTAGGTTTAGGAGTAAGTTTACTGGTAATTTTATTTTATGCTTTAAATTCCAGTAATTACGCACCTGTAATTACAGCATCCCAAGCAAAAGTTTTGCCAGAATTTGGCGAAGCGGGTAGAAGTGTTTTTTTCTTACAAAATGCCTGGGATTTTTTCATTCTCGGCAGTCGTAGTGGAGTTCTACCTAAAAAATTATTTCTGCCTCACATATTAATAGTTGGATTATTCTTGGCAATACTTTTTCAGAAGGAAGAAGGAAGAAGGAAGAAGGAAGAAAGGAAAACCTATAACCTTTTTCAGAAGGAAGAAGGAAGAAGGAAGAAGGAAGAAGAGAAAACCTATAACCTTGATAATGGAATAAATTTCCTCAGACAATTACCTTTGGTCAAACAAATAACTCCTAACATTCAATTGTTGCCCCAAATTTTGTTAGCTGGTGTCGCTTTATTTGTGACAGCTCATCTTTTATTATTCAAATTACATTTACCAAGTCGTTACACAAATCATAGTTTTCGGATAGTCTTAGCAATAGCGACTGCCATTGTTTTATGTATAACTTTAGATGGGATTTTTCACTGGGTAAGTCAACAACCATCCAGCAAAAATAGAAGAATTTCAGGATTGATTATTATTGGATTTTTGGGAATTTTATTAATAGGCGAAATTAGCTTATGGAAAAATTTTCCTTACCCCGATTATCAAAAAGGTCAATCCCCAGAAGTATATGAATTTTTTGCTCAAAAACCAAAAGATATTCTAATTGCTTCTCTGTCAGAAGAAGTAAATTATATCCCTACATTTTCTGAACGTTCAGTATTGTTTGCTTGGGAATATGCCATTCCTTATCATCTTGGTTATTACAATCAAATAAAACAGCGAGCTACAGAATTTATTTTTGCTCAATATCATTCAGATATTCAGTGGATGGAAAATTTTATTGATACTTATGAAATAGATTTTTTAATCTTAGACCGCCGAGCATTTATGCCAGAATATGTACTAAAAAATCGTTGGTTGAGACAGTGGTATTATCAAATGGGAAATCAAATTGGAATTAATCTCCAAAATGGAAATATTCCTGCCATAGTTGGCACTATAGATAAATGTTCGGTTTTGGAGACAGAAAAATTATGGATTTTGGAAGCTGAATGTATTGAATAAGGAAATAAGGAAGAAAGAAGAATGTAATAAATGTTGAATTTAGTCTATCAATCAAACCTAGTTTTGACTCTCGTTTGATTGATTAACTAAACCAAGGGAGGTAAGGGAAACTTTTGTTTTTCAGAGAGCTAAAGATTTCAATTTAGAGGAAATTCTATATT
>NZ_JBNHEP010000123.1:0-1916 GCF_050015995.1 Dapis brunnea BLCC-M229
TCCCCTGCTCAAACCCATCAGGAGCTGAAAACTTGGCAACAACCTGAACATGAATCGGCTCAAAGTTGCTGAAAGCTGGAAAAAGTTTTCCGCAATCAAATTAATTGCACCTGTGATGTATAGCCAAAGGCAGAAAGCAGAAGATTGATTATTGAGATTCCGTGGTTTGAGCCTTTCAATATGTCCTAACCTTTGTGGCTACCGCTATCAATAAAAAACTTAAGATCATCAGGGTTTCAAGTTTTTTGGCTCGGCACTGAAACTATTATTATTCCCTTTCTGAAGTAGGGAGCATGTCACTTTTTTGCAGGTCATTGCCAACGTAACTTTCATCTAAGATGTTCCCGAAGGTAGTGGAGTGAAGCAATCGCAAAATCTCTCACTCAGAAGAAAATAATGGAATTGCTTCGTCGTTCTTCCACCCTGCGGGGAGCAAGCTACACAATAACAGTTATTCTTTTGTTGAAAAATAAAAACTGGGATGCACCCCTTAAGTAGAATCTAAGAAATATAATTTTAGGAGATAAATATAAATATCATGGCTACAATAGAAGGAACTGATGGAAACGACTTTTTGCTCATCCCTAGAGGTAATTCAGAAGATAATTTAGTTCTCGCTTATGGAGGAGACGATAATATCATCGCTCGTAGCGGAAACGATACCTTAGTTGGTTTTGCCAACAATGACTTCATCAAAGGGGCCGCCGGGGATGACCTGATCTTTGGAGATAGGGACGGAGTTTCCAATGGTAACGACCAACTCTTGGGCAATGCTGGCAGTGACACCATCTACGGGGGTGATGGTGATGACCAAATCATAGGAGATAGTTCTCGTGACAATGGTAATGACGAGCTCTTCGGTGAGGGCGGTAATGATTTTCTCGCCGGGGGAAATGGCTCGGATACACTGGATGGCGGGGAAGGCAATGACACCCAAATCGGTGGCAGAGGCGATGACATTCTCGATGGGGGCGAAGGCGACGACCAGCTATTAGATAACGAGGGTGATGACCTACACTTCGGGGGGGATGGCAACGACAGCCTTTTTGGGAGCGATGGCAATGACACCCAAATAGGCGGCAGAGGCGATGACGATATTGATGGTGGTGCAGACAATGACCAACTATTCGGTGAAGAAGACAATGACAATATAGGAGGAGGCAGCGGTGACGATAGTCTTTGGGGTGGCAGCAACAATAGTTCTCCTAGCGGTGATGACAACCTTGATGGTGAAACAGGCAATGACCAACTATTCGGTGAAGATGGCAATGACAATCTCAACGGGGGTGAAGGCTTTGACACTGTCAACGGGGGTGAAGGCAATGACATTCTCATGGGAGGTACTGGCGGTTTAGGAGTTGTTGAGGTTGATATCTTAGTCGGTGGTGATGATGAAGACACCTTTGTGCTTGGCGACGAGAGTAGTGTTTTCTATAGCGGCAATACTAATGGTGACATTGCAGTCATTCAGGATTTTCAGGTAAATGTAGATATAATCCGACTCAATGCAGATGATCTAGGGGGTTATGGTTTTGGCAATGATGCTGGTAACAATGGCTTGCTTTTGTTTAATGACGATATAATTGCTACTTTTGTAGGGGTTGATATTGGCTCTATTTTAAACGCTCCCTCTTTTGAATTCATTTCCTAAGGGTTTTCAATACTTGATCCTCGCTCAAGGTGGGGATTAAATAACAAAAGGGGTTAGCACTCAGCACTCAGCAAGATTATTTTTCTAAAGTTATTAAGGGAATTTCAACGTAGAATTTGTTCATCGGAACAAAGGGTATTTCCAGTCCCTAATATCAAATCCGCTTGAATACTTATTGTATAGTTCGGGGAGTAAGGGGGGTGGGAAGTGTTTCACAGGGGTAGGTTTTTTACCTTTGATCTAAAAGAAGTGTGGGGAGAGGGGG